>JBBSFL010000019.1:0-19199 GCA_038238735.1 Fimbriimonadales bacterium
AACACCACGTTCGACACGTCGCCCGTTCGCTCGTAATCCGCCTCGGGACCCATCAACCAGGATGCCCCCCGCAACAGCGGAACGGTCGGCTTCTTCAGGTCCAACAAGACGAGCCCCACCCGATAGAGGCTTCCCGACGCGTGCGTCCGGACCCCGTGATAGGTCATGAGCCAACCCTTCTTCGTCTCGATGAGAGGAGTGCAGAGGCCGATCTTATTGGCATCCCACCACGCACCCTTTCGGGCCCTCAAAAGCACTTCCGGACGGCCCCAAGTTCGCAGATCGGGCGACTGGGTCACCCAGATGTCCGCTCCCTCCGACGAAATGGGCCGGTGAATCAGCAGGTAGTTGCCCCCGAACTTGTAAGGAAGGAGCGTCGCATCCTTGTCGTCGGGCTGCATAGCGAGCCCCAACCGATCGAAGGTCACGAAATCGCTCGTTGTCGCGAGAGACACGCCAGGACCGGCCTTGCCGAAGGCCGTGTAAGCGATGACGTACTTATCCATCTCGGGAACGAAAGTGATCCGCGGATCCTCCACGCCCCAAAGCTCCTCCGGAAACTGCTCGGGCTCTGACTGGAACGTTGGCTTCGAATCGATTTGCCACCCGCTCACGCCGTCGTCGGAGATCGCTTTGCAAAAATGCGACAAACCGCGATGGTCTTCGCAGCGGCACAGGAGCAATGTGCGCCCATCCTTAAGCTTGGTCGCACCTGGGTTGAAAACTGTGTGAACGGGGTACGGCCAGTCGGCAGCCGTCAGGATAGGGTTTCTTGGGGAGCGTCGAAAAAGCGCTCCGCGGTCCACTGGGGTGTCACCCAAGGTAGGCGCCTTCCGCAACGACTTCGTTCTTCATCGCAATCACAGTCGATAGGGACGACAGGTAGGCCAAAGTCGATTCGGCTCCTTCATTCCCGTTCACCCCATAAGTGGTGACGGCGTCCTTACACGCCCCCCGAGCCGGGTCGCACACCGGCACTCCGGCTGAGTTCGCTCCAAGGAACCAAGCGTAGGCTCGGCTTGATTCCTCCCGCCAGTACGCTCCTCCCGTCGCTCGATAGGTCGCCGCGCACGCCTCGACCATCGCGCTGACTTCGATGGGCTGCTGGTCGGAACTATGAAGCCGCTCTCCATTCCGACCGAGCCCCTCGCAGCCGATTGGATAGAACAGCCCGTCTGAAGTCTTCTGAATTTCTGCTAGCCACGTGAGGCTCTTCAAGCCAATTTCCTTCCCGAGCTCGTCATCGAGAATCCGTGACGCAGCAAGCATCGCCTGCGGGACCTTGGCGTTGTCATAGGCAAGGGCATCCTCGAACCAGGGCCAATCTGGCGACGCGAATTCCCTATAACAATGATGGAGGCGGAGCGACATGTCCTTCAGGACCCCCAGTCGTTCCGGATCGGAAGGGCTCGCGACAAGTGCGCATTCCAGCCCAAGAATGACGTTGCACCACGCCCGGATGCTGTTGAAGCTCTGAACGGCGGGAAGCGCTCGGTCGAAGATCTCCTTCGCCACCGCCCGAACGGACCCGAAGTCGCTCTCGGCAACCATAACTCCCAAAGCGTACAAAGCACGGCCGTGGCTCTCCTCCGACCCCTGCTCCTCAAGCCATTCCCGCCCGTAGCTCAGGAAGTTTCTGATCCGACCGTTGTCTTCGTTGAATGCGTGGACGAGGAATGCCAGATACCTGCGCTGCAGATCGAGCGCCCTGTCAGGCGGGATGATTCCCTGGAGCCGAACCGCGAGAATCGCGGCCCGCGCATTATCATCCGTGCAATAACCCTCGTGCCGATTCGGAATGGAGTATTTGGCGTGCTGAATGAGGCCCACGTCGTCCGTCATCGCAAGCAAGTGCTCGAGACTGACCTCGCTCGGAACCACCGCGTCGACGGACTGGATGATATTCGTCACCATGCGTCGCGATTCCCCGCAAACCTCGGCGAACAAGCCTGAATACCGTTGGCCGATAACCGGCCATTGCATGCTTCGGCCTAGCTCGTACGCATTACGCTGGATAGTTTCCAGTTTCACAGGATCGCCTAGCAAACCGTTGATCGCCTGCGCCAGCGCGTTGGCGTCGGCGAAGGGTACGAGAAGTCCCCGCGATCCGGCGAGCAACTCCTCCGCGTGCCAGTATGGCGTTGAGACCACCGCGTTCCCGCAGCCAAAGGCGTACGCGAGTGTCCCCGAAGTGATCTGCTCGCGATTCAAGTATGGCGTCACATAAATCGTGGCCGAGCGCAACAGGCTGGTCAGGTCCGAAAGAGTCAAAAATTCGTTTACGAATTTGACATGCTTGGAGACCCCTCTCTCTTCCGCGAGCGCGACCAGGGATTCGCGATATTCCTCCCCGCGGGTCTCGAGGATATGCGGATGGGTCGCTCCCGCCACGATGTAGGTGACATCGGGATGCTCCTCAACAATCGCCGGAAGCGCCAGGATCATGTTCTCGATACCCTTCGAGGGTCCAATGAGCCCGAACGTGAGGATTTGGCGAGCTGCGTTCGAGCCTGCCCCCCGGTCTTCTACCACCGGAATACCATGCGGCACGACGGCGATTTTCTTCGGGAAAATACTGTAGGTCTCTTCCAAAATCTCACGGCCCTTCCGGCTCATCACAACGAGTCGGTCGGAGAGCTGGGAAAGCTCCATCACGACTTCGCGTTGCTCTTTGTTGGGTCGCTGCAAGATCGTGTGCATCGTCGTCACGATTGGCATCTTCAACTCCCGCAGCAAGTCGAGCAGCCGGCAACCGGCAGGACCACCGAAGATTCCAAATTCGTGCTGAACGCAGACCACGTCGAACTTCTCAGAGTTCAAATACTCGGCCGCTGCAGGATAAGCTCTCGAATCGTGCTGCTGGAGCGCGAGGCCAACGATCTCAGGATAGTTGTAGCTCTCAGGTCGATCGTCCATTGCGACCACGCGACATTGCACCCCCGACTCGTGAACCGCCTGGGCGAGGTCGCTTGTGAACGACGCGATGCCGCACTTGCGAGGAGAGTGACTCCCAATGAAGGCGACCTTGTGGATGGGAGTGCTACTGGCTTTTGACATGGATTTCTTTGGATTCGTGGGGCTCGGACGGCTCCGCGCACTCCTATTTCGACGGAAGTTCGAAAGGCTTCTCGTTCGGAAGCCTGCTTTTTGGCGACCGAGAAGGTGCGGCGGTTCCGCCCTGCCCCGCTTTTTTGCTTAAATGCAAGTTCGCAAGTGCAGATTCTAAGGCATCGACACAACCGGCCCGCTGAACCCAGACACAAGCCCGTCGAAATGGCTCAGCTGGTCAGTTAACCTTTGTTGGCATCGTAGATGCGTTCGGCGCTAACCGCCGATAGAGTTGCGACTTGCTCCGCTGCAATCTGTCCCAGATACCATCTGCACGGGCGAGACATCGCTTCGTCTTCCGAAATTCCCGGAACGACCGTTGTTCCCACTTTTGGTAGCGGAGTAAGGATACCTCGACGAACGAACGATCCTGCCCAAGGTCCTCACAAAGGGTGTTCGATGCTTGCTCGCTCAGCACGGTTCACTTGGAATCTCGGTGTTGCCATTCCTCCGCCGTCGATGAAGCGGGTACCGTTAGGACCCTTCGGGGAACCATGGCCCCTCGGAAATCTGCTTCTCATCGCACCTGGCGCAACTCCGGCCGTGTGCGTGTAGGGGTCGCCGTTGCATGTGGCATTGCGGTTGGGGCGCTTACCGCCGGCGGCCGCGCATGGATTATGAGCCCGCTCTGGGGCTGGGATGCTGCGGCGGCGGTCTACATCATTTGGCTTTTCGCCACCGTGTTCCAACTCGACTGCCATCAGACGGCCAAGCGGGCCTCCGCCGAAGACCCCGACCGCTTCACGGTCGATGCTTTGATGGCGCTCGCCAGCGTGGTCAGTCTTGCCGCCGTCGCAATGGCTCTTGTAGAATCGGGTCGAACGGAGGGAGCCGCCAAGATCATCCTCTTCATAACCTGCTTCGCCAGCGTCGCCCTATCATGGACCCTCGTCCACATGACGTTTACCCTGCGTTACGCGCGACATTACTACGCCTCCCCGAAAGGAGGAGTCGATTTCAATAGTCCCGAGGATCCCTCCTACCTTGACTTCGCTTACCTCTCGTTCACGGTCGGCATGACCTTTCAAGTTTCCGATACCAACATATCCAAGTCGATCATCCGGCACACGATCTTGCGTCACGCTTTGCTTTCTTACTTGTTTGGAACATGCATCCTCGCAACCACCATCAACCTGGTTGCCGGGCTGAGTAAGTAAAAACCGATCCTTATCGCAGATTGCGATTCGGTTAAGCTACCGGGGATGATGCCGTCCTGGGGCGAAACACCATGAAGATTATCACGACTGTATTTGTAGCTATTTCAACTGTGCTGACCGGTTTTGGACAGGGGTATCAGCCTGAAAATTACAAGAGTCTAAGCTGGACGAACGTCGGACCGAACCGGGGCGGGCGTTCGATCGCCTGCACGGGAGTGCGAACTCGGCCGAACGAGTACTACTTCGGCGCGACGGGCGGAGGACTCTGGAAGTCGACGGATAGTGGAACGAACTGGGCCTGCGTCTCCGATGGCTATTTCAAGTCTTCGTCGGTAGGTGCGGTAGCGGTCTCCGACTCTAATCCGGACGTCGTGTACGCGGGAATGGGCGAACGGGAGATTCGCGGCAATATCGCCGAGGGCGACGGCGTTTATCGCTCCGCCGATGCGGGAAAGACCTGGACGCACGTCGGTCTCGAGCAGTGCCGCACGATCTCCCGCATCGTCGTCGACCCGCATAACCCCGACGTCGTTTACGTCGCCGCCTTGGGCCATATCTTCGCCGACGGTTCGGACCGGGGAGTGTACAAGTCGACCGATGGCGGGCGCTCCTGGAGAAAAGTGCTTTTCGAGTCGGTCAAGGCGGGGGCCGTCGAGCTCGTGATGGACCCGGCAGACTCTCAAACCCTTTACGCGGCAACCTGGGAAGCCTGGCGACGGGCCTATTTTCTGAATAGCGGCGGTCCGGGAAGCAAGATGTGGAGGTCGACCGACGGTGGCGAGCATTGGACCGACATCACCCGAAACGCCGGTCTGCCCGGCGGCACAATCGGAAAGATCGGAATCGCTCCCCTCGGCAAACGCGTGTACGCGATAGTGGAGGCGAAGGAGGGCGGAATCTTCCGATCCGACGACGCCGGGGCGTCTTGGAAGAAGGTCAACGACGACAGCGAATGGGTTCAACGAGCCTGGTATTTTTACCATGTTTACGTCGATCCCAAGGACTCGGACCGCGTCTACGTTCTGAACGTTGGGGCCGGCGTCTCCTCGGACGGCGGGAAGACGTGGGATAACTTCCGAACGACGCATAGCGACAACCACGACCTCTGGATCAACCCCGACGACCCCAAAAAGATGATCGAAGCGAACGACGGAGGAGCTTCCGTCTCTCCCGACGCTGGCGCAGGGTGGTCCTCGGAGCGTTACCCGACGGCCCAGCTTTACCACGTCGTCGCTGACAATCACGTGCCTTACAAAATCTATGGAGCCCAGCAGGACAACTCCAGCGTAATGCTCTCCCCGAGCGACCCCGATACCCAGGCGAAGCGGAATTTCCAAGGAACGGCGGGTGGGGAAAGCGGTTTCATCGCCGTCCGATGGGACGACCCGGACCGGGTCTACGGAGGCAATTACGGCGGCGACATCTCGGAGATCGACTATCGCACGAACATGCGGAAGAACCTCGACCCGTGGCCGGATAACCCGATGGGCCACGCCGCCGCAGACCTAAAATACAGAATCCAGTGGACCTTCCCGATCGTGACATCGCCCCACGATCCGAACATCCTCTACACGGCCTCTCAGGTTCTCATGCGGACTGACGACGATGGTCAGAGTTGGAAGACGATCAGCCCCGATCTGACCCGAAACGACAAGACGAAGCAGCGCTCCAGCGGCGGGCCTCTGACCCAGGACAACACCAGTGTTGAGTATTACGACACGATCTTCGCGGTCGCGGAATCGCCTCTGAAGAAGGGCCTTATCTGGGTCGGTTCGGACGACGGGTTGGTCCACGTCACCCAGAACGGTGGCGGAAACTGGGCCGATGTCACGCCCAAAAATGCGCCTCATTGGGGCCGAGTTAGCAGCGTAGAACCGTCGCCCCACGATCCGGCGACCTGTTACGTCGCGATAAATAACTATCAAAACGACGACCTCGGCGTGTACCTCTACCGAACGCACGACTTCGGCCGCACCTGGACTCTCATCGCTAACGGCATCGCAGCCCCCTCGTTCGCCCGAGTCTGCCGGGAGGATTTGCATCGGAAAGGCTTGCTATACGCGGGCACCGAGACAGGAGTCTTCGCCAGCTTCGACGACGGGGATCACTGGCAGTCGCTCCAGCAGAACTTGCCTCTCTGCCCCGTCCACGACCTCCTCTGCAAGGATGACGATCTGATTGCCGCGACCCATGGCCGCTCGTTCTGGATCATGCACGGTGTATCGCGCCTTGCCTACCTGACGCCGTCGCCCTCGACAGTCCCTCTCCTCTACGGCTCGATCGACCGCGTGCGAACCGGCTTCGGAACCTCCGCGATCATCGATTACTACCTTCCGAAGGACGCGAAGGAGGTTAAGTTCGAAATCTACGGTAAGGGAAACGCGCTGGTCGGGACGGGAACTGGGGACGCGAGCGCAGGCTTCCACAGCTTCAGCACGGCCCTTTCGCACAAGTCCTACGGCTCCTTCGCTGGCATGGTCTTCTGGGCAGCCGGACCACGCCCGATCCCTGCGCCTCCGGGCACCTATACGGTCAAGATGACGGCAGGCGGACTCACCACGTCGCGCCCGATCCGCATCATCAAGGACCCGCGCGTGCCCGCGACCGAGAAGGATCTGCAGGAGCAGTACGACTTCAGCATCCAGATCGCGGCCCGTGTCAGCGAAGCGAACACCGCCGTGTTGCGCATTCGCGACACGAAGCAGCAAATCGACCAAGCCACGAACGCTCCTACTGCCGACGCGACGATTAAGGCAACCGGCTCATCGCTGAAAGATAGGCTCACCGCGATCGAGGGTGAGATCCACCAGTATCGGTCGAAAGCCGGAGAAGATCCCTTGAACTACCAAATCCAGCTCAACAATCGCTTGGCTGCGTTAATCGGCGTCGTGCAGTCTGGCCAAATGGCGCCTTCCAGACAAGCCCGCGAAGTGTTCTCGAACCTATCTTCGCTTCTCGACGAGCAACTCGGCGCTCTACGAACCCTTGAACTCGGACCCTTGGCAACGTTCAACACGGCACTAAAGGCAAAAGGAATTGGCGTCGTCGTCCCCAAGAACCTGCCGCTCCAAGAATCAGGGGGCCGAAGACGCGGAGGAGAAGACGAACCGGAAGGTGACAAGGACGGAGGGTAAGCCGCAAAACGAGCGCTCGAAGGCAGCCTGCCGGATGTGCGGGTCCCAGGGCGATCAATCTAAAGCGCTGCTAGGCCGGTGATAAATTTGCCCGCTCACCTTGACAAAATCCGCTCCTGCGCACTTATAAGTCGGGAATGGCAAACTGTAAATCTTCACCACACCACTCACCGATCACCGATCACCGATCACTAATCAACCGATTACCGATCAACGGATGTGTCGTGAAACTGTGAAACTGTGAAACTGTGAATTGCGCGAGTCGACGAGTACCGTGCCGGAGCGCCAACGGCCCCGGCGGTATCCTCTAGCTTCCAATGAGCGAGCGTACGTTCCGGCTTACCGATACGTTGACCCGCAAGGTGAAGGAGCTTCGACCGATCGAGCCCCGCCACCTCAAGTTCTATTCGTGCGGCCCGACCGTTTATTCCTACTCGCACATCGGCAACTTCCGAAGCTTCCTCACCGCCGACCTCGTCGTCCGAACCGCCCTCGCCATCGGGTGGCAAGTCACCTGGGTGAGCAACATCACCGACGTCGGTCACCTCACCCAAGACGACATGGCTGATGCCACCGGAGAGGACAAGATGGAAAAGGCCCTCCACAGCAAAGAGGGCGAGAAATTCAATAACGTCTGGGAGCTCGCCGAGTTCTACACGGAAACGTACAAAGAAGACTGGCGTGCCCTCAACCTCATCGAACCCGATGTGCGGCCGAAAGCCACCCAGCACGTGCGCGAGCAGATCGTCGCCACCGAGGAACTGATCAAGAGTGGGCACGCTTACGAGACGCCCACCGGCGTCTACTTTGCCGTTGACAGCTTCGACGACTACGGCAAACTCAGCGGAAACCGCGACCAAGACAGCCTCGCCCGTGGCGTCCGCGACGTCGTGCAGGATGAGAACAAACGCCACCCCGCTGATTTCGCGGTCTGGAAGAAGGACGACAAGCACCTCATGCAGTGGTTCTCACCCTTCGGCTGGGGCTTTCCCGGCTGGCACATCGAGTGCTCGGTGATGGCGCGCGCGTACCTCGGCGACACGATCGACATCCACTCCGGCGGCGAAGACAATATCTTCCCACACCACGAGTGCGAAATCGCCCAGAGCGAAAGCCTTACCGGCAAGCCGTTCGCTAACCATTGGCTCCACACCCGTTTCCTCCTCGTCGATGGCGAGAAAATGGCCAAGAGCAAGGGCAACTTCTACACCGTGCGTGACCTTCTGGCCAAGGGCATCGACCCGCTTGCCATCCGCTACGCCCTCATCGCTGGTACGTACTCCAAGCAGCTCAACTTCACCATGCAGGGCCTTGAAGACGCGGAACGCAACGTCGACCGATTCCGTCGGGCGGAGGCACTTGCGTTGGACGCTAAAGAAGAAGGCCCGGACACACTGGGAGGAACGCTAGACGACCTCTATGAGCAGGCCTTGGAGGCGATGACGAACGACCTCAACACCCCCGTCGCCCTCGCCAAGTCCCTGGAAGGGGCGAAACTGATTGCGAAAGAAGGCGAGGGCATGACGAAGACCTCTGCAGAAAGCGCCCTTCGGTTCCTCGGCCGCATCAACGATCTCCTCGGCATCGTCCGCAGCGAATACGGGATCGAGCAATCCGAAGACGAGGCGCCGGCACCCGACATCGATACATCAGAAATTGAATCCCTGATCGCCAAGCGCGCGGACGCCAAAAGCACCAAAGACTACGCAGGCGCCGACGCTATCCGAAAAGAACTCACCGAGAAAGGCGTCGCCCTGACCGATCGTCCCGACGGAACGACAACTTGGTCGCCGGCTTAGAGGAAGGGGATCGGTGTGATGGAATTGATGGAACGATAGGGTGCTATTGTCATCCGTCAGGTTCGGCAGTTTCCGACGCGGCCAAGCCGCCCTAGGAATCTTTCACCTTGCCGCCTACATGGGTCTAAAGAGCCGGGGGCTAGAGGGTTCGGCTTATACTTCAGCTAATGGAACCTGTGCGGTATCAGCCTGGGGAGGCGATTCGGTGGCTTGAGACCGGGGCGGATGCGGCTCGGTCTTCGGCCAAGTCGAAGGCTAAGCGCCTTTCGGAAAGCGACCCGGAAGCCAGCACGTTCAAAAAGGTAGGTAAGGGCCTGAAAACGGCGGCGGGGGCGGCGATGGATATGGGGCGCGGCGCTTGGGCCGATCTTCTGGCACAACGCGCGGGGGCAAGCGAGTTCGTGTTTCTTGAATCCCAGCTCGATGTCGTTTCGGGCAATTCAATTCGGTCGATTCCCTATGAGGCGATTAGGACGATTAAGCAGAAGGGCGACCGAACCGCGATGACGCTTGAGAAGGGGTCGCTGCTGATCAAACCGTACGCCTACGTCGTCGCCGGCAAGCTCCGCGTGCCGATCGGTTGGACGCGAAACGGAATCGAAGTGCCTTTCGAGCTGATCGTCGAGGAACTCAGCGCGCGTTGCGGCGTTGAAGTCCAGAAGGATTAGCGGGCCGCGCCCTCGGTATGTCGAGCCGCAAAGCGCATAATTGGCGAAGGGCCGATCTTTGGCTCCAAAGTTATGGACGTGACCGGCGCGATGCAAGAGAGCACCCCTCGAGCGGGCATCACGGCTTGGCTGCGCCTGCTTCGCCCGAAGCAGTGGTCGAAAAATCTGCTCGTCTTTGCGGCATTGCTTTTCACGGGCAACCTGCACGACACTCATCGGCTGGCCGTCGCCTGCTTGGCGTTTGCCGCGATGTGCCTCGTGAGTTCCAGCACGTACATTTTCAACGACCTTGCGGATGCGACCCGGGATCGGGCTCATCCGCGTAAGAAGCTGCGGCCGATCGCGGTAGGGCTGATCTCCAAGCCCGCCGCCATCATGGTCGCGCTTGTACTGCTTGCGGGCGGGGTGGGACTGGCGTTCTGGATAAATAGACTCTCGCTCGCGGTGGTGCTGGGCTACCTGCTGATTCAGGTGCTTTATAACGGATGGCTGAAGCGGACTCCGGTGGCGGATGTGTACTGCATCGCGGTCGGCTTCGTTCTCCGCGCGGTGCTTGGCGCGGCGGCGTTGGCGGTGAGCATCTCGGGGTGGCTCCTCTTCTGCACCGGTGCCTTAGCTTTGATGCTGGGCTTCGCGAAGCGGCGGCAGGAGTTCATTGCGCAGGGGTCGGAGACGGCTTCGCGGGAGAGCCTGATGGGCTACTCGAAGCAAGCTCTGGACGCGTTCGTTATGGTTTTTGCCGGCGCGGCGATTCTTTGCTACGGGATTTACTGCCTGGAGAGCCCCACCGCGAAACGATTTCCGGGGCTGGTCGTGACAGCGCTTTTCGTGGCTTACGGGATTAGCCGCTACCTCTGGCTCGTTTTCGCCCAAAACGAGGGCGAGGAGCCGGAGACCCTGCTCTTCAAAGATCCCCATATCCTCGCGAGCGTCGTTTTGTTCATCGCTTCTGCAGCGGCCGCCATGGGGGGGCTCAAGTTCCCGGTGATCGACGGATGAAGTTCAAGCGCGCAATTGTAGTTGGGGCCTCATCCGGAATCGGTGCGGAGGTCGCGCGCCTCCTCGCCAAGGACGGGTGCAAGGTCGCGATTCTCGCCCGCCGCAAGGACAAACTCGACGCTCTGGCCGCGGAGTTTCCGATTTTGATGCTTCCTTATGAGCACGATGTCCGGCTGATCGGCGAGGTCGAGGGGCTTTTTCAGCGCATCACCGCGGATCTGGGCGGACTGGATTTGGTCATCTACTCTTCGGGGGTGATGCCTCCGGTCGAGATCGACGAATTCAGTTTGGAGAAGGACAAGGAGATGGTCGAGGTGAATCTGCTTGGCGGGATCGCATGGCTGAACCAGGCGGCGACAAGGTTTGGCAACGTGGGCGCCGGCACGATCATTGGAATCGGCAGTGTGGCAGGCGATCGCGGCCGACGCGGGCAGCCGGTTTACAACGCGACTAAGGGAGCCTTTGCAATCTTTTTGGAGGCCCTGCGCAATCGTCTTCACGGGAAGGGCGTTACCGTCGTGACGATCAAGCCCGGCCCCGTTGAGACGGAGCTGATCGCCCATCTCGGCTTCAAGAATCCGATGCCAGTGAAGGTGGCGGCAGAGAAGATCCTCGCCAAGAGCGGGCGGGCGGGCGAGCATTATCTCAAGTTCACGCACCGAGTCGCGTTCGGCATCATCCGGCTGATGCCAGGGTTCATTTTCCGCCGGCTGAAGGTATGAGCGCGCCCCTGCTTCCGTCCGAGACGATCTCCCGCGTGGACGGGTTCGGTATGCGATCATTGGCGGACGGCTATCGGTTTCAACCGACGTCGGACGATGAAATTCGCGAGGTTTTTCAGCTCGCTCGCCGAACCGGGCGGCAGATCGTTCTTCGTGGGGCTGGACGCTCGTATGGCGACGCGAGCATTGGTCCCGAGCTGATCATCCTCGACATCTCCAAGATGAACCGAGTTCTCCGCTGGAATCCCGAGACGGGGGTGATCGAGTGCGAGGGCGGGGTGACGATCGAGCAACTTTGGCGGCATTGCCTTCCCGCCGGTTGGTGGCCGCCGGTCGTCAGCGGAACCATGTTTCCAACCCTCGCTGGAGCGCTGGCGATGAACATTCACGGCAAGAACGAGTACAAGGTCGGCACGCTTGGCGAGCATGTGGTCGGGTTCGAAGTGATATTGCCGAGTGGCGAACTTGCTACTTCGCTGGAGTTCTTGCCACTGTTACTTTCCAGCGCCGGGCTGCTCGGGGTGATCGTTCGCGTGAAGCTCCAGATGAAGAAGGTCCCGAGCGGGGACGTGGATGTTCTGCCAATTTATTGCGGCAACTGGGAAGACCAATTCCATTCCTTCGAGAAAAGCGAAGCGAGCAGCGACTACATGGTGAGCTGGATCGACGCTTTCGCGAAAGGCCAGACCGCCGGGCGGGGGCTCTTTCATTCCGCGCGGTACGCGGAAGGTGCGGCCGCGACACTGCAACCTGAGCATCAGGACCTGCCCGGCAAGATTCTCGGCTTCTTTCCGAAGTCGCAGGTGTGGAAGATCTTGAAGCAGTGCAACACCCGCCGCAAGATGCGCGCCCTAAACGCCCTGAAGCATGCGTCGAGTCGCTGGTTCGGGAATCGTAAGGGGCATCGACAGAGCCTTGTCGCCTTCTCTTTTCTTCTCGACTACGTACCGAATTGGCGCTGGGCCTACTTGCCCGGCGGTTTTCTTCAGTATCAAACCTTCGTCCCCAAGGAGATGGCACCGGCGGTCTTCGCGCGCCAACTCCGGATGGCCCAGGAAGCGGAACTCGAACCCTTCCTGGCGGTCATGAAGCGGCACCGGCCTGACACTCTGCCCTTCATCTTCGGTCATTCGGTCGACGGATATTCTCTGGCCTTGGACTTCAAAGTCACCGACAAAACCTGGCCCCGTATTCGCGATCTCTGCCACCGCATGAACGACGTCGTGCTTCAGGCGGGCGGCTGGTTCTATTTCGCAAAGGACAGCACCCTTCGTCCATCGGACGTGGCGGCTTTTCTTGGGAAGGATCTCGATCGATTCCGGGAAGCGAAGCGATCCTTCGATCCGGATTGCATTCTGACGAGTTCCCTGGCCAAGCGGCTCGAATTATTCAGGTAGGCCCCTTCGACCCGAATTTTCGAGACACCCAGTGGGAGGTGACCGATGAGAGGCGTGGGCAGGAGCCTCGTCCCGCATCGTCGGATCGCTCGTCAGGATGAAGATTGTGGGCGTCAAAATGAAGTTATGAATGCGGAGATTCTGTCGGTTGGCACTGAGCTGCTATTGGGTCAGACGCTGGATACTCACTCGGCGACGATGGCGAAGCTGCTCGCGCGGGCGGGGGTCGGGTGCACACGACGGATGACTGTGGGCGACAACATGGGCCGGATCGTCGAGGCTCTGCGGGAGATGTTTGGACGAGCGGACCTGGTAATCACCATCGGCGGACTGGGGCCCACTGAAGACGATCTGACCCGCGACGCGATAGCGGCGGCTCTGGGTGACGAGATGGTGCTCGAGCCGGAGGTCGAGCGGAAGCTGCGCAAGTTCTTCGCGATGCGAAATGTGCCCTGGATGGACTCCATCGCGCGGCAGGCGCAGCGGCCGGAGAGCGCGGAGCTGATCGAGAATCCGAACGGTACCGCGCCGGGACTGGTCTGCAAGAAGAATGGCAAAGTCGTGATCGCTTTGCCAGGCCCGAAGGGCGAGTTTGGGCCGATGGCCGAAGGTCCGGTCCTGGAGTTCCTTTCCCATCTTCAGGGCGGTCAGGTTATCCACTCGCGGATTCTGAGGGTCTGCGGAATGGGGGAGAGCGAAGTCGAGGAGCGGGTGCGGGACCTAACTCACAGCGACAATCCGACGGTCGCGCCCTACGCCCATACGGGCGAGGTGCACTTGCGGGTGACGGCTCGCGCGGCGACCGAGCAGGACGCCGACAAACTGCTAGATCCCGTGGAGCACGCGATCCGTGAGATTTTAGGAACGAAGGTGTTTGGGACCGATGAGACGACGCTGGAACAGGCAACGATCGACTTGGCGCTCTTGAAGGGCGCGACCATCGCCGTCGCCGAGAGCATGACCGGCGGCGGGCTCGGAGAGAGGCTCACTTCGGTGGATGGAGCGTCTAGCGCTTTTCTTGGAGGCGTGATCAGCTACGTGACTGAGATCAAGTGCAAGTTGCTCGACGTTCGTGAGGAGACGCTGAATTCGCACGGCCCGGTTTCGGAGCCTGTGGCGCGCGAGATGGCCGAGGGTGCGAAAAAGGGCATCGGCTCTACGTTCGCGGTGAGCATTACGGGCAATGCAGGTCCGACCAGCGATGTTGACGGGAAGCCGGTCGGGCTGGTATTCATCGGTCTGGCCGGCCCGAGAGGAGCCACGGTGATGGAGGCGAGATTTCGCGGCACGCGCGAGGATGTGCGGCGGCGGGCCACTCAGTCGGCGCTAGTTCTGCTCCGAGACGCCTTGCTGCTGATGCCGGATGCAAAGCCTAGCCAGGGCTGACGATCAGCTTCACCGCTGCGACCAAAAGCACCACACCGAGGACGCTTTGGAGCCTACGGTTGTCCAGCTTTTGCGCACCGATGTAGGAGCCGACCAAACCGCCCGCTAAGGCGCACGGAATGCAGGGCATCACTGCGGTCGGCAGGCTCAGGGTGTGGGCGGTGACCCGGCCGGCAAGGCCGGCAAGCGAATTGCCGAGGATGAAAACGGCGGCGACGGCGGAGGCCTCTTTAGCGGTCATCCAGCGTAGGAGGATGGCAATAGGGCTCAGGAAGATGCCTCCGCCGACTCCTACGATTCCCGAAAACAAACCGATGCCCGCGCCTGCTCCGACGGCAACCGGGATGGTTGGTGGTTTCGTGTCCGACGAACCCTTCATAGGGATCAGCATTCGGAGTCCGGCGGCGACGAGGACCACGCCAAGCAGGATGTAATAAACCGTGTCCGACACTTTCATGCGCCCGCCGATGAAGGCGAACGGCAGTGAGCCAAGGAGGAATGGAAGGGCCAACGACCAGCGGAGGTGTTTGGCGCGGGCGAAGGCGATGGCCGACAAACTGGCGACCACCAAGTTCAGGACCAGGCTGGTCGAAGACAGTTGCTCCTTCTCCAGTCCGGCAAAGGCAAGGACGGCCAGGTACCCGCTCGCCCCGCCGTGACCGACCGAGCTGTAAAGCAGAGCTACCAGCGCGATGCCGATCGCAATGAGTACCTGGATTTGCGAGGCGGACACAGGTAGATGTTAGCCGGCACAATGCAATTCACTCTTCGATGACCCGGTGACGGCGAGGCTTTTTTCGGGTTGTCGAGGCGGGCGTTGGTGCGCCGAGGCGCTGGACCGAGAGGACGTGGAGGTCGCGCGGGTCGAGCTTGTAGACGCGGTCCCCCATGAGGGCGTAGAGGAAGTTTCCGTGGGCCACCAAGCTGCCGGAGCCGCTGGACGAGGGGAGAACCTGTCCCATGAGGGGCGGCATCGGGCTCGTGGGCTGCGCGTTGGCGGGGTTTCCGATTTCGCCTGAAGCGCGGGGCGGTGCCGGTGCGAGGACGCGAGGCCGGTCGCGGCGATGGAGACGAGGAGGAAGCTCAGGATCGGGCGCATGCTCCAATCTTCGGAAGGAACTCTAGGTTTCTTAGGCTGAACTCTGATTTTCTACTTCAGGAATCGGGTCAGCGAACTTCGTATTTCCTCCGACCACTGCTCTTCGGGAAGCTCCTTGCAGCAGTCGTCGGCGGTCGTCACTCCACGATGGAGCACGCACGTTTGCAGGTGTTCGGTGAGGAACGCGACGCCGAGTTGGTCCAATGCGGAGCGCACGGCCACGACTTGCTGAAGGATCTCAGCGCAGGTGCGCTCGCCCTCGACCATCTTCTGGATGCCCGTGACCTGCCCGGAGATTCGGGCCAGGCGGCGCTGGGAGTCGGCTTTAAGTTCGGTCTTCATATCATCCGATTCGAATGTACACGAATCCTTTCTTCTACGTTTCTCAACGTGCGGGAAGCTACACTGAATCTATGCTTGGTCGCCGACTTCTTCCTCTCGTTTTGGCTCTTTGCTTTGCCTCGTTCGCCTCTGCGGATCATTTCAAGTTCGTGGTGGCGGGAGACGGCCGGTCCGATCCCGGCGCGAAGCCCCAGCGTCCCGAGGATGTGGATGGTGTCAACACGCTTATCACCAGCGAGATCGCGAATGCCGTCGTGCAAGAGAAAGCGCGTTTCCTCATGTGGACCGGCGACCTGGTTCTGGGCGACAAGAACGACGGACCGAACCACGAAAAGCAGCTTCGCAGATGGGTGTCCTTGATGAAGCCGGTTTACGATCACAAAATCAAGGTGCTGGCCTGCCGCGGCAATCACGAGGCGACGAGCAAGGAGACGCTTGCGGCTTGGAACAAGGTGTTCAGCGGACGGTACTCGATGCCGATGAACGGGCCGGCGGATGCGAAGAACCTGACGTTTTACTACCAGACTGGGCCGGTGCTGGCGATCGGACTGGACGAGTATGCGACCGGCTACGAGAGCGTGAGCCAAGCGTGGCTCGACGGGGTGCTGAAGATGCACAAGAAGCCGTTCGTCTTCGCGATGGGCCACGAGCCGACGTTCATGGACGGCTCGCACAAGGACACGATGGACGCCGATCCGAAGAAGCGCGACGCCCTCTGGGAGAGCCTCATGGCGGCGGGTTCGCGGGTGTTCTTCGCGGGCCACGATCACCTTTACGACCACATGGTCGTGACTCGGGCGGGTGCGAATCCCGGTCCAAAGATGCATCAGATCGTGGCCGGAACGGCGGGAGCGCCTTTCTACAAGCAGGGCGACTACGTGGGCAACAATGCCGGCTGGTCCCTTCGCCGAGTCGCCCACTTCGACCAGACCTACGGCTACGTGGTCGTAGAGATCGACGGGAACAAGGCGACGGTGACTTTCAAGGGCAGGACGGCGCCGGGGATTTATTCGGCGATGGATAGTTTTAGCTATGTCACGAAGTGAGTGCGCAAAATGTGACGGGACCACGCTTCGCTCTAGTCGATCAGGGCAATCCCCTGCTTCGACTTTTCCAGATGCCGCCCAGGCATAGCACAAGACCCAACGCAACAAGAAGCCAGCCAAAAAGTGCGGTTGCTGCTCCCTGCCGTTCCCAAATCACGATTGCCGAGCCGAACCCAATAAGCACACTTCCTCCCGCGAACTCAGGTCTCAACCACGCTACCCGGTCCCCCTTCGCGAATCTGGCGCTGACGACTTGCAAGAAGTTATGTCGGCACGGGCACTTTTTGGAGCGCCCGCCGAGGACCAACAAGGAATTGGCACAAACTGTCAGAGTTTTTTCCTTGTGGACCTCTAGACTGCGGTATGAGATATTCAAGGGCTTTTGTTGCTACCCTTTTCCAAACTGTCACAGCAATCGCCTTTTTGCTCGTGATGCCTTCGAAAGTCGGCGCGGATAATCCGCCGCCGAACGGCGATCCTAATCAATGCTCGGCGACAAGTTACGGTTGCCAGAACGGCTACCACTTCTTGACTAACAAAACAGTGCGTTGTTGCCGCAATTACGGCGGTGGTGTGTATCACCTTATGGACATCAACATAGATGTTTACGAGAGCAATGCCCAACCAAACATCCACTGCTACGTGCTCAAGAGTCAAACCGACACGGGTACCGGATGCTCGCCCGTCGAAGGGGATCCCGGGGACACGGGAGACGAAGGCGGTGCCGCTTCGGTGGGATGTCGCTACCACGCAAATGCTTAGGCGCGCTGCCTGGTTTATCGCTCTAGTGGCCGTAGTTCTAGGTTTGTGGAGACTTTGGCCCAATGGGCGCAATGCTGTCACTACGTATATGGGGAGAACCGTTCCACCTGGTGGCTTAGTGATCCATCCGAACGGCGTTGGCCATCCAGGGGATCCAGGAAACGCGGAGGACGATTTGCAACGCATTTACAGGGCGTTGCATTCATTTATCCGAGCTAATAGGCGCTTTCCTACCTTTGCCGAACTTACAGAGAAGTGTGGTTTGTCCACGTCGGATTTTGAAGTTCCGGACGAGAAGTTCAGTGATTCCTATGCGCCGGGCCAGCACGGTAGGTGCTACGGTTTCGCCTACCTGCTCCCAAGGCCTAATGGCAAGCCAAGACCTCCTGAGCCCGCAGGTGGAGATCGCGATGTTTGGCTTTATAGCGACATTTACTCGCGCGACAATGAAGTGGTGCTCCAAAACGGCAAGCATCTATTTAACCCACAAGGCTTCTACGTAGTGCTTTGGTCGGATGGTCAGGTCGAGCGGATTGCTGCGAAGGATGTGATTTGGTATCGTTCCTCGGATGGAGGATGGGTGCGCTGGTTCAGCGGCCAAGCGGATCTACCCGTCGGAATCCGATCCGTTTCCGAGTTCTATAGCCATTTAGGGGCCCCCGCAGGCTGAACCGGGACCACTGAGTCAAGCCACGATCCACTTTTATGCCTCGGCACAGTCGTCAGCACGCGTCCAAGACATGTTAGCCACAGGCACAGGCTAGATGCTTTCAGCCGCGCAGATCGTAGCCTCTATCCTTGTTCGAGCCGGTGAAATGTTGCGGCGCTCGGCGGAGCAGACGCCTTTAAATCACACGTGCCCCGGCTCAAGTTCTGCGGAAGCACATAATGCTCGCCGATGATGGTTGCCAGGTCATGCTTCCATCTGCTTCAAGGTGCCATAGGTTTTTTACTTTGGGCGAGTTATCTAACGTCCAAATAAGCACGAGCAACGGGCTTTAGCCCGGGCTCCTTGATCAGGTCCCGACAAGAGTTCGGCTTGATGGATCTTGTATCGTCCATCGCGCTTGCCTAGAGTTTCAATTCACTTGTCAGGTTCAGTTTCCCTAGTGGGCTCCCGCCGGCATGGCGATGGCTTTTGGTTTTTTTAGAATCAGGATCGCGGGGGCGGTTATTAGGAATAGGCCGAGGATCATGAGGAAGGCGTCGTCGTAGCTCATGGTCATTGCTTGCTTCTGGACTATTCCGTCCATGACTTTCAGGGCGACGGTGTGGGCGTTGCCGGGCGCGATACCTTTAGCGATAAGGCCGGCTGTGGTTTGGGCCATGCGCTGATCGAAAAGGGGGTTTCCGACGGCGAGATATTGGACGAGGGCGGAGCGGTGGGCGGCGGTGTGGTTCGCGACGTAGGTTCCGAGCATCGCGATGCCGAAGGAGCCGCCTAGCTGGCGCGAGAGGTTGATGAGGCCCGCCGCCTGTTGGGCTTCGCGGGGCTCGACGCTGCCGTAGGCGACCTGGTTGATGGGGGCGAAGAGGAAGCCGAGGCCTAGACCCCGGAGAAGTAGCGGGGTGGCGGTGTC
>JBBSFL010000020.1:0-19072 GCA_038238735.1 Fimbriimonadales bacterium
GCGCAACTCCATTCCGTCGATCTGCAGAACGGTGAGACGCGATAGTTGGAAGCTCAACCCGCGCGGCTCGTTGTCGCCGGGAGAGAGTTGGTGGTCGAGCCATTTGTCGAGGCCCAGCGCTTCGACTTCGGCGACCTCGCCGGGCCGCGGTCCGAAGCCGGCGCGATCCAGAAGCCGCACAGCGGGATCGACGTCGCCCGTCGGGAGGTCGAGATGCTCCGGTAGGCGGTCGCCGTCCAGCTCCCGCGCGAAACGCGAGCAACCGGCGAGCGCGGCCGCGCCCACACCCAATCCTAGAAGTCGTCGGCGAGATACCACGGCTTTAGACCTCGGACTTTGCGGTGGCGGGAGCTCGGCTGAAGAGGGCCTGCATCGCGGCACCGCAGCAAACCGCCATGACGATCGGCGTCACCACGAGGGTCCCGAGCACCGGCGTGGCGGCCATCAGCACGATATACAGCGAGCCGCGGACGATCGCGGGCAGCGGGGTGATCGCGGAATCTTCCCCTCGAATTCGGTCGGCGACCAGCCGCGCCAAGCCGCCTCCCCCGACTCCGACGAGGGCAAATAGCCCCGTCAGCATCATTACGCCGAGGCCCTTGGCGAGCGGGAGCGGCACCTCGATGACGCGAAGCGAGACAATGATCATCACGAACGAGGCGATCAATCCGAACCAGAAGCACTTGCCCGGCGAGGCCGCCAGCGCGTTTTGGGCCCGCATGGTGCGGCGGTCGAACAAGAACGCGCACCCCACAAACACCGCCCAAGTACACACCCCCAGCGCGATGATCGAAGCAACGACGGCGAGAACGTCTCCTAACAGCATAACGATCCGAGCATACGACGGATCGGTCGCTTACCCTAGGCGAAGGTTCTCGATTGGGCCTTTTGGCCGTCCAGCTTTCACCCCGGGCCTAGAGATGCGGCAACGAGGAAGCTTTCTTCGACCTTGTTCTCCGCCAAGACCCGCAACTCCGGCTTCCGCCAGGCCGCGACTAGGGCGTCGAGGGCGCCCGCTTCGTCGCCGGAGGAGAACCGGGTCAGGGCGATGCGCACTTTCGCGTTGCCGCGCCCCTTCACGCCGAGGATCGCCATGAGGGCCGCGTCGCGGTCCATGCCTTCTCGCAGCATGAGCCGGTAGGTGACCTGCTCGACCCCAAGCAATCGAGCCGCCCCGAGCAGGCAGCGCCGTCGCGTCGTTTTCGAGGTGGCTTCCTTCGCCGTCTTCAATATCAAAGGCAAATCGTCAAGAGTGCCAACCGCGCCGAGAGCGTAGGCGACCTCACTCATGGCTTCGTCCTGGTAGTAGGCCAGCGATTGGCGCACGTAGGGCAAGGCGTCGTGCAGTTCCAGCTCGGAGACCGCCTCGGCGGCCGCCGTGCGGACGCTGGGGTGAGGGTCAAAGAGGGCGTCGGCGATGGCCGTGGAACCCTCGATCGCCTTCAGCGCCCTCAGTGCCTGGATGCTGGCGCGGCGCAGGTCGGGATCCTCCTTAACGCTCGCGCCCTCGATTAGGGGATTGATGGCTTCCTCGCCGCCAATTCGACCCAGGGCGCGGGCGGCGGCTCTCCGCAGCAGCGAGCGTGGAGACTGGAGAAATCTGATCAGCAACGGCACCGCGCAGGGTTCCTGCAGGAGGCCGATCGCCTCGATCGTCTCCTCTTCGACCAGATCCGGATGTTGCTCAAGGTGCTCCACGAGCGCCCACGCGGCGCTGGAGTCACCTAGCTTGCCAAGCGCAGCGGCGGCCTGACGGCGAACCTCGGGAGACGGATCGCTCAGCGCCTTCGCCACCTCTTCGGTCGCAAGCGCATAGCCTTGGCGGGCGACGACTTCGATGGCTTCCGCGCGGCGCGACTCGTCTCCGCTTCGAGAGAGGTTGCGCATGGCGCGAACTCCTTTGGCGGAGACCGTTCTAAGGTGGCTCAAGGTGGTGGCAAGGCGAGACGAGCCCTCCTCCCGTACCGGGATGAGGAAGAGCATCGCCAATCCCCGCAAGACGCCGGCCGTGATGAAGACGCTCTTGTAAGCATAGAGGGGCCCCCAACTCGGCCGGGCCAGGGTCATGAGTGATGCGCCGACTAACGGTGCGATGCCGGACATCACGGATTGAAGCGTCATGCCTGCCGCCAGATAGTTGGCTCGATCCTCATCCTTGGCCGTCGCGAGGAGGATATTGAACTGGCACAGCGCGACGCCGCTCCAAAAGATGCCCATGATGAAATGCCCGGGCAAGAGGATCGCGATGTTCCGAGCGTCTTGGCCGGGCACGGTCAGGAGCCATGGGATCGGGTTGGTGGCGATGCCAAGTCCGGCGAGCATCAGGGTCGGCTTGTTGCCGTATCGGTCCGACAGAAACCCCCACAGGCGGCCGAACAGGACCATCGCCAGTGCCTGCATCACCCCGCAGAGCTGGATGACGGTAAACGACAGTTTGAGGCTTTCGAGCGCGTACGCCGTGTAGAGATTGCCCGCGTAGGTTTGACCCGCGAAGAAGATGGAGACGAAGACGAGGACGCGCCGGAACTCGCGGTCGGCGAAGGGCCGGGCTACCGCCTGAAAGCCCTGCTTTACGGTTTCGCGGACGACCGCGGGGCGCGGCAGGTCGCTCATCCGAAGGTAGAAGCCAAAGCTGATTGCGGCGCAGGCTACGCCGGTGCCAAAGATGACGCTGAGGCCAAGGCTCTCACGTCCGGCGTGGCGAAACGTATCAAGCGCGTACCCGCCGAGGATTCCCACCACACCGCCGACCGCGGTGAGAAGGGCGTTGCGACGGCTGAAAAACCATCCGCGCGAGCGGCCCGGCACCATCTCCGCTAGCCACTCGTTGTAGGTCGGATTCACGAACAGGGAGCAAGCGGCGGCCGCGCTTACGCAGATCACAAGGATGGTCAGGGCCGCGTTCGGGGGCAACGCGAGTAGTGGGAGTATCGCGACGGGAATGTACAGAAGGCGCCAAGGCGTGGATCCAGAGGCGACGAACTTCTTAAAGCTCCCATAACGCCGCCCCAGGATCGCGCCGGGAATCTGGAGGATGCCCAGCAAGGCGGGGAGGGCGCTGATGAGGCCGATCCAAAGATCCGATCCGCCCAGTAACTTGATGTAGCCGACGATGAACGCGCCTGTGACCAGGGTGGCAAAGGCCGTCGAAAACGACGCATCCGCATTCGCCATGCGGAGGTCCTGGAGGTTCTGGAGTCGATTCGGCGCGGCCATTGCCAGTTTGATTTTGGCGGAAGCGTTCGTTGATTTGGCGGCCAGGGGGTTATAGGGTGATTGTCGTGGTATGTGAGGCTGGCCTTTTTGAAAACTCCAAGACCACCCTGGCCTCTAGTTCGCCCCTCGCCCGCATTACCCCTATCCCCGTTCCCCGATCATCCCCTTAAGGCGCTGCAAGATATACTCACCCTTGTGTACCGACTGCTTGTGATCGATGATGAGGAAGCCGTGGTGACGGCCGTCAAGAGGCGGCTGGAGCGCGTGGGCTACTCCGTCGATACGGCGGGCAGCGCGGTGGAAGGCATCGCGAAGATTACGGACTCGGTGACTCCGTACGACTCGATCGTTACCGACATGAGCATGGACGATCCCGATTCGGGGCTCAAGGTTCTCAGCGCGGCGTTTTCGCGCGACCTGTTCGCCGAAGTGATCGTGATGACCGCTTATGGCAACGTCACGAACGCGGTCGAATGTATGCGTCGAGGCGCCTTCGATTACATCGAGAAAAACGCCCCTGGCTTGGACGTTTACGAGATCCTGACGATGAAGATCGCCCAAGCTCTCGACCGGCGGCGCAGAGATGTTCGCACGGTCCAGCTCTGGGAAAGGGCCGCTCGCTCGAAAGAGGGGCACGCCGCGACTTTGGATTGAAAGATCGGCCAAAGGGGCGCGGGCTTTAGCCCGCTTCAGGGCCGCCCCGACCTTAGTCGCCGTTGCTCGGGCTGAAGCCCGCGCCCCTTCGATAGAACGGCAACATTTGCAGTTGCTGAAAGGCTCGTTTTTTGCTACCTTAGTCAGCAATGTTCCTGCCCTACCGAAGCAAAAATCCGCCGGAGAGCCTTCCCGTCGCGACTTGCGCGCTGATCGCGGTTAACACGATCATTTACATTTTCACGTCGGACCACGGCGTGCACATCAAGCTGGACATCCTTCACAAGTGGGGCGTGTCGGGTGAGAACTTCAGCCCGCTAACCATGCTCACGAGCATGTTTCTGCATGCAGATCCGCTGCATCTCATCGGGAACATGTTCTTCCTGTACCTTCTAGGATTCGCGGTGGAGGGACGGCTGGGGACGGTTAAGTTTTTGCTGCTTTACTTTCTGGCGGGCGCCGCCGGCGATGCGCTGCACCATCTGATCATCGGGATCAACCACCCGGCCCAACCCTCGATCGGGGCGTCCGGCGCGATTATGGGCGTGATGGGAGCGGCACTTTGGATGTTTCCCTATGCCAAGGTCGCCACGGCCTATTGGTTCGGATGGTACTGGCGGGGTCTCTTCGACTGCCCGATGTGGGGCATCTGCCTTTACTTCCTCGGCTTCGACGCGCTGGAAGCGATGCTGTTCAAGGGTCTCGATGGCGTAGGGCACTTTGCGCACCTTGGAGGCGCGGCGGCGGGCTTCCTCATCTGCATGGTCTTCAGACCCAAGAGGGATGGAGTGTACGTTGCCGAAGCGAAAGCGACGTTGGCCGACACCAAGGATTACTCGACGCTAACCCGGCGCGAGCTCGAGCAGATCCACTCGGTGCAGCCCACGAACGACTTGGTACTCCTTCATTGGATGCAGCGGAGTATCCGGGACTTCAAAGTCGAGCCGCAGTGTCAAACAGCGTTTCTCAATGCCCTGCCTCGTATGGTCCGAGAGGCGGAGCCTCTGCCAGTCGCCACTTGCGTGGCGTATCTCATTCAGACTCCAGGCTTGATAAGACCGGCGGCACTCATCGAGTTGGCCGGGCGGGTGGAAAAGGCCCGGGAAGCGGGCTTGGCCATTCGGTTGTGCGAGGCAGCCTACGCCGATCCGAAGGCGACTGAGTTGGAACATGAAGCCTGCCTGTTCCGGGTGGCGATGATCTCTGAGAGCTACTACCAAAATTACGGGCGCGCCACGGAGTGCTACCGGCAGATCGTGCAGCGGTGGCCGATGAGCCCGATGGCCGACCAGGCGCGAGCCCGACTGAAGGTCTGCGAGCCCCGGGCCGGGGCCCCTGCGGGCCCCTAGGAGCCGTTGAAGTCTGCTATCGTTCCCTCCGGTTCGATTTCTTTTTACGCTCACGATCTTCCTGGGCTCGGCCCTCCTGTTCTTGGTCGAGCCCATGGTGGCGAAGCTCATCCTGCCGAAATTCGGCGGGGCGCCCGCCGTATGGACCGCCGCGATGGTGTTCTTCCAGGGGGCCCTCCTACTCGGCTACGCCTGCGCTCACATCGGGGTCAAGACGCTGGGTCCGAAAAGGCAGTCCATCGTCCACGCCGTCATTTTTCTAGCGGCACTGATTCTTCTTCCGGTAGTCCTGCCGAAGGGCGCGAGCGTCAATGGCAGCGCCTCCCCGACTCTTACTGTTATCGCAACCCTCACGCTCATGGTAGGGCTGCCGTTCCTGCTTGTTTCCGCGGGTGCGTCCCTCTTGCAACGCTGGTTCGCCCAGACGGATGACCCGCTCGCTCAAGACCCCTACTTCCTGTACAGCGCAAGCAACCTGGGCAGCATGCTGGGGCTTCTTAGCTATCCCTTGCTCATCGAGCCCAACCTTGGCCTCGCGGAGCAGTCGAGGCTGTGGACCATCGGCTACGGAATCCTCGGTGGGTTGCTGCTGCTAGTCGCCATCCTGCTGAAAGAGAAGCCGCTTGCGGAAGTGGAGGAGGGCGAGCCGGAGCCCGCTCCGACGTGGCAGCGCCGCCTGCGATGGGTTGCACTCGCCGCCGTTCCGTCCAGCTTGTTGCTCGGCGCGACGACCCACATCACCACGGTCATCGCTCCAATCCCCCTCCTTTGGGTGGTCCCGCTGGCGATCTATCTGCTCTCTTTCATCCTCGCCTTCGCGAGGCGGAAGCTGCCGACAAAGTTCGTGATTTGGCCCGCACTCGTCGTTGCCGCTCCCTTGACGATTGCCTTGGCCGCGAATTCGCTCGCGTATCCAAAGGTTCAGTTGACTTTGCACTTGGTCGCTCTTTTCCTGATGGCTTGGGCCTGTCACCAGACCTTGGCCGACGACCGGCCCTCCGCGCAGCGCCTAACGGAGTTCTTCTTCTTCCTCGCGCTGGGGGGCGTCGCGGGAGGCATCTTCAATTCGCTCGTCGCGCCGCTTCTCTTCAAATCCCTCGCCGAGTATCCAATTGCGGTCTGCGGCGTCGCGCTACTCTTGCCTCGGCCGAACGTTCGGCAGTCCTACCGCTGGCTCGATTTGGTCGGTCCGATCGCGGTGGGGCTGGTCGCATTTTGGATGGTTCGGGTCGACATCTCTCTGCATTGGGGGCAGGAGGACTTCCCGATGCTAATCGTGCTCGGAGTGCCTACTGCGCTCGCCATGGCGATGATCTGGCGTCAAGGCGCTTACGCCCTTGCCTTAGCGGCCGTTCTTGTTGTAACTCGCTTGGGAGGAGTCGCCAACGGGGCTCTGATTGCAAGCGACCGGTCTTTCTTTGGCGTCCATGACGTGTATTTCTACGACCACGGCACCGAGCACCGGCTGATCCACGGCACCACGATGCACGGACTGCAAACCTCCCAGTATCCGGACAAGCCAGTGACCTACTACACGCAGTCAGGACCGATCGGCCAAGTGATGAGCGAGAAGATGAATGGCGGGGCGAAGCCGGCCTATGCGGTGGTCGGTCTCGGAGCGGGCACGATGGCCGCCTACGCCGTTGCGGGCCAAAGCGTGGACTTCTATGAGATCGATCCAACGGTTATCTCGATGGCGAAGAACCCGAAGTATTTCACTTATCTCAGCGACTGCAAAGGGGTGCTTCAGGTCATCGAGGGCGACGCTCGGCTCTCCCTCCAGCAAGCCGCGAACGGCCGGTACGAGGTGATCGTCCTGGATGCGTTCTCGTCCGACGCGATCCCTCTTCACCTGCTGTCGAAGGAGGCGATTCAGATGTATTTGTCTAAGATTACGCCCACGGGAATTATCGCTTTCCACATCTCTAACCGCTACCTGGATCTCCGGGCACCCTTAGCAAATGCGGCGAAGGATCTAGGGCTGGTTGCAATCGGCGAGATCGACGACGGGATGTTGGAGCCGTTCAAGTACCGGTCCTCCTGGGTGCTTCTCGGCCGTTCGAAGGCATCGTTCGGAGGTCTTGCGACGGACCCGCGCTGGTCAGTGCCGAATATCGATCCTCAGGAGCCGATGTGGACGGACGACCGCTCGAGCGTTCTGCGAACTCTGAAGAAGGGACCCTAGTGCTTGAAGGCACCGACGATGTTTGAGTAGTCGTCGGTCCAAACGCGGCCTCCGGGCGTTGCGAGAAGATCATTCCATCCCGCGGCCGCCTTCAGGGCGTCCGGGTACGGCGACATCGCCACCCAGGTCGAGGCCTCCTTTCCCGGTTCCGACGTGTCCTCGTCCTCGTCGAACATCGCCTTAAGTCCGAGCGAACTTGCGACCTGGGCCAACACAGGTTCTAAGTCCAGATAATTGTTCGAGATGTGAAAAGCCAGCAGCCCCCCTGGGCGCAGCTTTCGCAAGTAGCCCTGAACCGCTTCTTTAGTGAGCAGGTGGACGGGGATGGCGTCCGAGCTGAACGCATCCAGCACGATGAGGTCGTAGCCTGTATCGGGCGCCTGGGCGAGGGTGAGCCGCGCGTCACCAAGTACGACGTCGACCTGCGCCTTCGTGTTTTGGAGGTACGTAAAGTAGCGGGTGTCGTGGGCGATCCGGTCCACGACGGGATCGATCTCGTAGTAGGTCATGCGCTGGCCGGGTTTGCCGTAGATGGCGAGAGTGCCGACCCCGAGGCCCACCAGCGCGATGTCCTTGGGCGGGCGGTGCTTGTTCAAATAATCGAAGATCCGTCCGATGGGGCCGGATCGGCTGTAGTAGGTCAGGGGAATATCTCGCCGAGCGGCATCTTTGAATTGCCTTCCATGCCTCGTCGTGCCGTGGACCAGGCTGAACGATTCGCCGTCGTCGGTCACCCGGTGAACGCCGAAGAAGCTGCGATCAGTGAGAGCAATTCGTCCCGTGGAAGCCGTTCCGACAAGGTTGGATACCAGGAGGACGCCACCCAAAGCCAATCCAAACCGGAGAGGCCGGTCCGCGGTAAGGAAGCAGAGGATCACAGGCAACCCAATCGCGATCATCGTCCCCACCGGCGTGCCGGCATGGCCTAGTTGCCGCGAAAGGGCGGCAAGGGCAAAGGTGAGACCCGCGATCAGGACCGAATACAGAATCTCTTTGGGAAATCCTGGCTTTGCATCCGGCATTTCTTTAACGGTCGCTGGTCTCAAGAGCAGAGCAAGGACGATCGCGATCGGATACTCCGCGAGCGACTTGAAAACGACCGGCGCCAGCAGCGCATTGAACGCTCCGCCCACGACGCCGCCCACCGAGATCCAAAGGTAGAAGGCGGTCAGATGCTGGGGATCGGGACGCGACTCGACCAACCTCGTGTGGCACATCCAAGCAGCCAAGAAGAACACCGTCAGGTGCAGCAACAGAAGCGGCAGAAGGGGCGAGGTCGACTCGAGGACCAAAACCAGGGCCAATGGAGTGACTGCCAGGGGAAGCCATCGGCCAAGCTGCGCGGCGGTCGCCCGGCGCTTCTTCGCGAACGCCAGGATAAACGTGAGGAGATAAAGGGCCAGCGGTACGACCCACAGAAGCGGGATTGGCGCGACGTTGCTCGTCACATAGGTCGTAACTCCGGTAAGCAAACTAGCTGGAACCGCCGCAAGCGCGACCCACATTAAGGGATTGACCGGAGACGCCGAGGACTCGATAGCTGGGACCGGCGGCGTTTCGCCGGCAGGCATCGGTAGCTCCCCGAAATCGTCCCTCTTTCGCAGAGTCGTCAACGCCACGACAAGCAACACAAATCCAAGCAACCCATAACCCGCCGTCCAAAACAGCCGCTGATTGCCCAGGGTCAGCGTAGGCTCTACGAGGAGCGGGTAGCAGAGCAGCCCCAGCATGCTCCCGGCATTGCTCGCGGAGTACAGAAAGTACGGATCGGCGGCCTCCGGATTCCCCGTTCGCGAGAACCAGCGCTGCAGCATCGGCGCTCCGGCGCTGACCAAGACGAAGGGCAGCCCAACTCCCAGGGCCAAGACTCGAAGCACGGAAATGGTGGGATTGTCGACACCAACCGCTCCCGAGCTACCCGACAAGGCAAAGGGCAGCGTAAGCGCCGCCAGGCCGAAGAGAACCACGTGGACCAGCGACTGGACCTTCGAAGACAACCTGGAACCCCCGTGGGCATAGAGGTAGCCGAGCAAGAGGGAAGCCTGAAAGAAGAGCAGGGAAGCCGTCCAAACTGCCGGCGCTCCGCCGAAGCGCGGCAGGATCATCTTCGCGACCATTGGCTGGACGAGGAATAGGAGGGCCGAGCCAAGGAAGATCGCGAAGGTAAATAGAGCCCGCACCGCTGTCATAGTATCGCGGGTTTCCTAGACCGTGCCTGCACACCAGTTAAGAGAATGTTTCACGTGAAACATCCGGCAACTGCCAGGAGGGGTGGAATCAGCTACTTGGAAGCGAGCGGCTTCGCGCCTTCGGCGAACAACTGGCGAATCACATCCTCGATGTCGACTTCCTGGATCGCCACGTCACTGACGGGCAGGTCCTGAAGCATCCGGGCGGTCGCCCTCGTCGTCTCCTGCCGCGGTACCTCGAAAGTTGCCAATAGCGGTTCCGCCTCGATTACCGTTCCATACTTCTCCAAATCCGACAGGGAAACTTCTGTGGAGAAGGCGAGGCGTATTCGGCGGGTCTCGCTGTAGCGGTTGCTCAGTTCTTCCAGCTTCCCTTCGAACACCAGTTGCCCGTGGTCGATCACGACAACCCGGTCGCACAGCTCTTGCACATCCTGCATGTAGTGGCTCGTCAAGATGATCGTGCAGTTGTCCTCGCGGTGAAGCTGCCGCAGAAACTCACGAATCCGCTTCTGCGAGACCACGTCGAGCCCGATCGTCGGCTCGTCGAGAAAGATTACTTGCGGTGAATGCAGAAGCGCCGCCACCAACTCGCACTTCATCCGCTCGCCGAGCGAGAGCTTGCGCACCTGGGTGTGGATTTTGTCGCCGAGGTCCAAGGTGTCGATCAGATGCTCGGAGCGCTTTTTGAACTGCTCGTCGCTGACCTCGTAGAGCTCCTTCAACACGATGAACGAGTCCCAAGCGGGCAGGTCCCACCAGAGCTGCATCTTGTTGCCCATCACCAAGCTGATCTTGCGCAGCATCTCAGGCTTGCGGTGGTGCGGCGTAAACCCGAGCACCTTGGCCTCGCCCCTGGTCGGATAGAGAATGCCGGAGAGCATCTTGAGGGTCGTCGTCTTGCCCGCCCCGTTTGGTCCCAGGAACCCAACAAGCTCACCCTGCCCGATCTGCAGGTCGATCGCCTGCACGGCTTGAACCTCGACTTTCTCCTTGGTGAACAGTCCCTTCAAGGCCCCCGCGATCCCGGGCGCCTTCTTGTGGGAGATATAGGTCTTGGTAAGCCCTCGGGTCTCGATGGCGAGCATGAGCCTCCGAGGTTACCGCCTCGACGTAGCCCACTCACGAGGTGCCGAATCCTCTGAGTTCCTCGTTGCAGCGACTCGGGGAACCAGATTTAGAGCGAGGGCGGCTCGGGAACAGGGCAGGGGTCAGGCCGTCCCAACAGTAATCGCTTCAGTCCCTTCATGAGGCGGGCGGGCGATAAACTCCGACCATGCACGACCTCGACAGTTCCGACTATGTAAAGCGCCTCGATCCGAAGGGTATGTTCGGCCTGTTCGAGGCGGTCCCCGATCAATTTCGCCAGGCGAGGGAGATTGGGGACGAGGCTGCGCTGCCGGTCCTCGACAGGCGGTCCGCCGTTGTTGGCTTAACAGGTTTGGGTGGTTCGGCGGCGGGCGGAGATTTCGCTAGAGTATTGTTCGAGGCGCAAGGGGCCATTCCTTTCTTCGTGAATCGGGATTATCACCTTCCGAAGTGCGTGGGACTTGGCGATCTCGTTTTCTGCGCAAGCTATTCCGGCAACACCGAGGAGACGCTTTCCGCCTATGCCGACGCCAAAAGGGCGGGGGCGAAAATCATCGCGATCACGAGCGGCGGCAAGCTCGCGGAGCTTGCGAAGGCCGACAAGCACTCGGTAATCACCGTCCCCGGGGGCCAGCCGCCGCGTTCCGCACTGGGATTCATGTTGATCCCGATGCTCGTGGCTTGCGTCAGGCTGAAACTCCTGCCAGAACAGCCTTTCGATGCCGCGTTCAACTTAGCTGAAGCGACGATCAAATCGCTCGCGATCGACGTGCCTTTCGAATCGAACCAGGCCAAGCGACTCGCTGCGGAAATGCACGGCGCGCTGACCGTGATCTACGGCCTCGGCTCTTGGCAAGCGGTCGTGGCCAACCGGTGGCGCGGGCAGATCAATGAGAATGCCAAGAACCTGGCTTTCACGAACGTCTATCCTGAACTGAACCATAACGAGGTTCTCGGCTGGATCGGAGCGTCGAGTCAAGGCGTGAAAAAGTTCGTCGGCATCCGCCTGGAAGATGGCAGCGAGAGCACCAAAATGAGGTCGCGCGCGGAGATCACGGAGCGGCTGATCGGAGGTGCGGCGACCTTCCACACCGTCCGCGCCTCCGGCGACGCGTTATTGGAGAAAATGTTGTCTCTGGCGAGCTTCGGAGACTTCGTTTCCCTCTATCTGGCGGCCCTCAACGGAGTCGATCCGGAGACGATCGAGTCGATCGACACCCTAAAGGCCGAGCTCGCCAAGCTACCGAACTGACAGAATGAGAGGCGTGGCCGGAACGGCCGACGGCGAGATTTCGACCGCCGTGGTTAGGGCCAACCGAGCTTGGTCCAACTCCTCGCGTGACCTCGCGTGGATCGTCAAGAGTGGCTGACCGACCTCCAGTTGGTCGCCGACTACCGCATGGATCTCGACGCCAACGCCTAGATCCAGCTTATCGTCCTTTTCTTTGCGCCCGCCTCCGAGGTCGACCACCGCTTGGCCGACGATTTCGGCATCCAGCCGCTTCAGCCATCCCTGCGCATCGACGAGCATTTCCTCCTGAACCGCGGCTCGGGGCAACGCCCTCGGATTTTCGAAAATATCGGCGGTCGCGCCTTGTGCGGCGAACCAACTCTTGGCCCGCTCCATCGCACGTCCCGATAAAAGATTCGCATCCGCGAGGCGGCGGCCCTCCTCTTCGCTTTGAACTAGGCCGCTCGCGTGAAGCGTATGGGCACCGAGGTCCAGACAAAGCTTTCGAAACCTGGCGGTCGGGCCAGGCAATGCGGAATCTTGGGTTAAGACCCGAATCGCTTCCGCTACCTCGAGGGCATTTCCCACCGCTGAGCCGAGAGGCTGATCCATGTCGGTGATCGCGAGCCGCACGTTTAGGCCGAGAGCCGTGCCGGTTTCCAAGAGTCCGTCCGCCAAGTGCTTCGCATCCTCGAAGGTCTTCATGAAAGCGCCGCTCCCGCACTTCACGTCAAGGACGATCGTCTCGGCTCCTCCGGCTAGTTTTTTGCTGAGGATGCTGGAGACGATCAGGGGCATCGAGCTCACCGTCGCCGTTACGTCTCGCAAGGCGTAAAGCGCCTTATCGGCGGGGGCCAGATTCGGGGTTTGGCCGGTCAACGCAAGCCCGATCTGACGCGCCTGCGCCTTCAGCTCTTCGGGCGAGAGGTCTGTTCGGAAACCGGGTATCGAGCTGAGTTTGTCGACCGTGCCGCCTGTGATGCCGAGCCCCCGTCCGCTCATCTTCACGATCGTCAGCCCGCAGGCGGCCAGCAAGGGGAGCAGCACCAACGAGGTCTTATCTCCCACGCCGCCGGTGCTGTGCTTATCGACCCAAGGCTTGGGCAGCCCGGTCAGATCCATCCGCTCGCCGCTGTCCGCCATCGCGCAGGTCAGGTCGGTCGTCTCCTGTGAGGCGAGTGGGTTCAGATAAGCGGCCATCAGCCAAGCCGCAAGCTGGTAATCGGGGATCGATCCATCCGCCGCGCCCTTGGCGAGCAGCGACAATTCCTCCGCCGAATGCTCGCGCCCGTCGCGCTTGGCGGCGATGATCTCCTGAAAATCCACTCCTATAGGTTGGCAGACGAATGGCCTCCTCCGCGCTCTAGGTTTGGGCTCTCCTCAATGGCACACCCTGGCCCACCAACCTTGAAAACCCTAGCACCATAACCGGCTGACATCGTTGCCGTGACTTCCGATCATTCAACTAAGCGGGCATGGATGCCCCAGGGGAACAGGGAAGGATGCGACAGGGACTTCGGGCGAATATACGAGTCGAGACCGGGCTGCGGGTGGACCCGCGGGTTGTGCTCTCCAGCCAGATACTGCAACTGACAACGCAGGAACTGGAGCAGGCGATCGAGACGGAGTTGAACGAGAATCCGGCGCTGGAACGGCTTCAGGACGACTATGAGCCGATCGCCGAGGAGGCGATCCTGAAGGCGGTCGCGCCTCAAGAACTAAGGCCGTCGAGCGAAGACGCCGAGTTCCGCCGCAGCCTGCCCAACGACGACGCGCCGCCCGACTGGACGGATTTGACCTCGACGAGCACGTCTCTCATTGAGCACCTCCGCGCTCAACTGCTGCCGATGCTCAAGACCGAGCACCGCGGTCTCGGCGAGTATCTGATCGAGAGCATCAGCGAAAAGGGCTATCTGGACACCACGCTCGAGGAAGTGGCGCTAGCGACGGGAGTTTCACTTGACGACGCGGAAGCCGCGTTGGCGAAGCTCCAGGAGTGCGAGCCAGCAGGAGTGGGGGCTCGCGATCTGAAAGAGTGCCTTTTGCTTCAGCTTCGCGACGCAAGGTCGATCGAAGAGCAGCTCGCTCGGGCTATCGTTCGCAGCCACATGGACGAGTTCATCAATCGCCGTGCGGGCAAGATTTCGCGGCGGTTCAAAGTTCTCCCCGCCGTCGTCGAAGAGGCGTTCGCGGTCATCCTCGACCTGAGCCCGTTTCCAGGCGAGTGCTTTTATGCGTCTTCGCACATGGGCCGCGATTCGCGATCGATTGGAATCACGCCCGATTTGATCCTGACGAGGACGGAGCAGGGTTGGGAAGTCGAAGTGAAAGGGGCGGAGCCGACTTCGCTTACGATCAATCGTGCATACGATCAGAAGAATCAGGCCGCGTTGAACGGCAGTCGGATGGAGGCGGACGAGAAGCGCCACGTGCAGACTTACGTGCAGCGGGCGAACGACTTTATTTCCAGCCTGCAACAGCGCCGCAAAACGCTGCGCAAGATCGGTGAGTATCTGATCGAGCATCAGACCAGCTTCGTCTCGACCGGGAGCTATCAATTCCTGCGGTCACTGACGCGCTCTTTGATGGCCAAGGAGTTGGGCATCCACGAGAGCACGGTCAGCCGCGCCACGATGGGCAAGTTCGTGCAGATCGCGAACGGGGACGTTGTGGCTTTCGACGTGTTCTTCAAGCCCGCTCTCAGGGTGCAGAAGATGATCGAGGAGATTCTTCGCGCCGAGGATCCGGAGAAACCTCTTTCCGACGAGCAGATTGCCAAGATGCTGTCCCGTAAGGGCGTCGACGTGGCGCGGCGAACGGTGAACAAGTATCGGGATCGGACGAAGCTGCTATCGTCGCGAAAGCGCCGATCAGCCTAAGATTCCGTCTTGATCGAGGCTTTGCTCGACCAACTCGGCGGATATGAGGACCATGGGTAGGCCGTTGCCGGGGGTCGTGCTCGCGCCGACGAAGTACACGCCTGGGGTCGCCGAGCGATTCGAGGGTCGGAAGTAGGCGCTTTGAAGGAAATGGTGGCTGACCCCGAAGGCCGCGCCGCGGTCTAGGTTCAGGTCGGCCGCCCAATCGGGCGGTCCGTAAGTTTTTATGGCACGGATGCGTCCGCGTTCAAATCCGACCTCCAATTCGAGACGGGAGAAAACAGATTCCCGCATCGCCTGACCGTCCTCTTCCTTCCAATGTCGGTCGAGGTTGGGGCAAGGAACAAGGACCATCAGGTTTTCGTGGCCATCCGGAGCTTTTGGGCGATCGGTGCGGGCGGAGATCGCCGCGTAGAATGCCGGTTCGGCGGGTATCTCCAGGCGATTGAAAATCGCCTCCAAATTGCCGGCGAAGTCCGGCCCGAAGAAGACGTTGTGATGGCGCATCTCTGCCAAGACGCCCTCGTAGTCGAGGTACATCATGTAGGCCGAACACGAAGATCGTCGCGGCTTTCGACGCGGATTTTTCAAGAGTTGGTTTTCGGCGTAGGGGAGGTCGGCGTTCACGATGATCGCCTTCGCGGCGATCGTGTCCCCGGATACCAGTCGGACGCACCGGCCCTCCACGGCGGCAACCGGTAAGTTCAGCCGAATCTCCGCACCGCGCTCGATGGCGAGCCGGGCGATCACGCGTGCGATCTCGACGACGCCCCCCTTTGGATACCAAATTCCCTCGCCGTACTCCATCCAAGTGAGCACCGCGTACACCCAGGGGGCCTCGAACGGCGACAGGCCGAGATACATGCTCTGAAACGAGAAGAGCATCCGCAGCCGCTCGTCCTCCACGTACTTCCCGATGCGCTTGCCAAGGTTGCTCAGCATCCGATGTTTCGCGACGAGCTTCAGCGAATTCGGATTGATGAATTGTCCGAGGTGGTCGTAGTTGCGCTCGACGAAGGCGGGCACTGCTTCCTCGTACAGGCTCTTCAAGTCCTTCAGTAGGCGAGAGTATCGCTCCGCGTCGCGCGGTGCGCCCATGGCCCGCATCTGCTCCCTCATCCGCGCCGCGTCGGTCGTCGCGTCCAGCCGGGTTCCGTCGGAGAAGAAGGTTCGGTAGCTGGGATCGCAAAGCGTGAGGGCGAGGTGGTCTTCAAGTTTCTCGCCCACGTCGCGGAAGAGCCGCCGGAACGGGTCTAGCATCATGACCAGCGTCGGACCGCCATCGAATTCGCAATCTCCGACGCGCACGAGCCGGTTGCGGCCGCCGACCTGATCGGTCTTCTCCAGCACGATCACGCGTTCGCCCCGATGCGCGAGGCGCAGAGCGGTCGCGAGGCCGCCCATCCCCGCTCCCACCACAACAACCGCCTCGCTCGCCACGATCAGAGTCTACGTGGCTCGTCCCATAATGACCGCATGCGGCAACCGGATTGGCGACTCTGGCTACTCCGCGACCGACCGCGCGAGGTCGCGCAAGTCCTGTTTCTGATGCATCCCGAATGGCAGGAATTCGCAGTCCAAACCGAGATTGGGAACCTGTGCCTCGAAATTCCTTGCGGCATCGACACGATCCGATTGGAGTGCGACGATGAAGCCTCGACAGTCTCCTGGTCGGGGCGCTTCGACCGCCTAGAAGATCGCGAGGCGATGAGGCAAATCGAAGACCTTCTTGCGGAAGAAAAGCGCTCGCAAATGCGCGGATAATTCGCCTTTTGGTGGTGAATTATTCACCACGTAGGTATATTCTCTGCGATGCTCGTTCGCCAATTGGAAGGCGCAGTCACGGAGGCGCTCGCCGACACCCCGATAACGCTTATCGTGGGGCCCCGCCAGTCCGGGAAGAGCACGCTCGCGAAGCAGTTCGTCGATAGGGAGCGGCGATACGTTACGCTCGACGACCCCGATGCCTTGATGCTGGCGCGGGAGAATCCGAAGGAGTTCTTGGAGAGCTACGGGACGCCGCTCGTGATCGACGAGGTCCAGCGCGCGCCTGAGCTCTTCCTACCGATCAAACTGCGCATCGATCGTGATCGCAAGCCTGGCAGCTATCTTCTCACCGGCTCGGCGAATGTGCTGACCCTGCCCAAGATCGGAGACTCCCTCGCCGGGCGGGTCGAGGTGATCGACCTTCTTCCCCTGACGCAGGCCGAAATCGACGGAACGGCCGAACCGAACTTCGTCCACGCCATTTTCAAGAAAGAGCCTTCTGCCCGAGCTACGTGGGATTGCGGTGTAGATTTGTTTGAACGGCTGGGGCGGGGCGGATTTCCAGAGCATGCCCTCCGAGCCTCGGGGCGCCGCCGGGCTCAGTGGTGCGAATCCTACATCCGGACCCTGTTGGAGCGTGATGTCCGCGATCTGGCGCAGATCGAGGGCCTCACCCAGCTTCCGCGCCTCTTGTCCTTACTCGCGGTGCGAAACGGGGCCGCTTTGAACGTCTCGAGCTTGTCGCGCGACACGGGCATCGCACCAACCACGCTCACGCGGTATTTGGATTTGTTAAAGGCCCTGTTCTTGGTTCAATCCGTCTCCCCGTGGACGGTCGAGGAAGGCGCGCGGCTGCTCAAGGCACCCAAGATCTACCTTGTCGACCCGGCCCTCGCCTGCCACTTGGCAAGGGTTGAAGCAACGAGTTTAAGGGAGAGCCCGATGCTGCTTAAACCGATGCTCGAGGGCTTCGTGGCGAACGAACTGCAGCGGCTCATCGCCCAAAGCGAAAGCCGCCCGTGGCTTCTCCACCTCCGCACAGTGCGGCAGAAGGAGGTGGATTTCGTGCTGGAAAGCCGCGATCGCCGCATCGTCGGGATCGAGGTCTCCGCCTCCCGCAACCCGACCCAATCGGATACCGAAGGGCTTGCCTATCTCCACGAGCTGGCCGGCGACCGATTCCACTGCGGACTTGTTCTGTACGATGGCGACGAGTGCATTCCATTGGGACCGAAGCTGTGGGGAATGCCCCATGCGGCGCTATGGAATGGCGGCCCGCTGCAATAGTCTCAACTTATTTGCCGCTAGCACCGTCCAACGCACATGAGTGGTTCAAAGTGGCTGCTTGGCTTTCTGCTTCTGATCTTAGTCGTCTTCGGCATCAAGGCGGTGATGACGATGAATGGCCCCTCGGATGAGAAGCTCGTGCAGCAGGCGCTGGCCGAGTCGATCAAGGCGAGCCGCGAGGGCCGGCCTGGCGGGGTCATGGAATATCTGAGCGACAGCCTGAAGCTGAACGATCAAGAGCCCGGTAAGCGCCAAATCGCGGACTTCATCAAGAACTCGCACCCTGACATTTCAGTCTCCGATACGGAGCCTGTGATTCGTCAGAGCGAAGGCACGGCCCAGATCAATTCGCCCGTCCGGATCAAGCTATCCTTTCCCGGAGGGGCATCGGTCGACAAGACGATTCCAAACGTCACGATGAAGTTTCAACGCGAGGACGCCCGGGTTTGGCTGGTGATTCCCACCAAGCAGTGGCGCTTGGTCGAGGTCACCGTTCCCCAGGCGTCGATCCCGGCTGACTTGATGTCGGGCTTTGGCGGGATGTGAAGTGCCAAACTCACTGGGTGAAGAAGATTCTAACGATTGGCCTCGTGGCCATAAGCGTCGCGTTGATCGGCTGCTCGGCTCCCGTCGATACGGGCACCAGCTCGACGGGAGACGCGGCTGGCCAGACGCCGAAATCGACCGCTTCTCCAACCGCTTCCGCGTCGCCCACCGCTTCGGCTCCGGCGCCGTCTCCGACTGTGCCCGTTAAGTAAGTCAGCGGCGTGCGCAGATAAGCCGGCTCAGTTCGCCGGAAGCCGGCGCAATGGTCATGCGTGACGCTCGCGAACGTGATTGAGGGCCTTCCAAGCAGGCACCGTTGATGGTGTTGCCTTCCCAAATCGCCGGCCACTCGGTAGCATGCTGGGTCATTGCCGCCATCGCCTCGAACGAAACCCAGCCATCGAGCGGGCTCGTGGTGTGGTGAATGAATCCAAATCCGCTAGCCATGCCGCCATTGTACGACGGTTTTCCTGGAGGGTAGGCCGCACTCAGGGGACAGTTTGGACGACAATTCCGCCCATATACGCCTCGTCGGCCCAGCATGCGATGCCGTCGACGAAACACTCGTGGGAGGGCCTGACCTTACGGTCATCGCTGATAGCGAGCGATGAATCCGCCGGAGAAGGATTCGTTTTCGAAAGTCAGCTTCCGGCCGGTCTCGTCGACTGCTCGACTCGCGC
>JBBSFL010000021.1:0-18908 GCA_038238735.1 Fimbriimonadales bacterium
ACCGGCAGGATCGTCGGCCGCCGAGTTGATCTTGAGACCCGTCGACAAGCGCTGAATAGACTTGCTGAACTCGTTACCCGTGGTGCCGAGATTACGCAAAGCGTTCATCGCCGTTACGTTCGTGTTAATGCGAAATGACATTCAATCCCTCCGTGAGTCGTGGAGCCTCTGGCTCTCTCCTTTCTTGCCTGGCCGATTCTCCCCATGCCAGGCGCGGACTGCCTTCCGTGGCCTATCCGCTTCCCTGTGTTTCCTTTCCTGCACCGAGCAATTGCTAGCCCGGCACATTTGCTATCTTCCTTGGATGATTGAATAGAAGGCCCGTATAAATACTTGTTTCTTGGTCAAGTAGAATTGCGATGTGAAGCTCGGTGAATACTCCGCCCTAAAAAAGAAGGAGATTTTTAACTCCCTCCTAACGGGAGAGAGGCCCCAGGGAGAATTTTCAGAGGCACTCTTGCGGGAAGCGCGGATGAGAACGGCGAATCCGCAGATGGGGTCCACCCAATACGAACCCAACGCAATTGTATTTGAATTCATTTACCCCTCGGCCGGCGAGGCCGCTATTCTAGTGTCCATCAAGATCGTCTCCCCGCAACGTATCGTCTACCTTCCTGTGCCAGGCTGGGTCGTGCAATCCGTTTGGCAGGGAGATGTTCTAGGCAGTTTTCATTTTGAAGAGGATGCTCGGGCGCTCCTTCGAGCCTACGAGGACGAGCTCGAGACCGAAGCCAACTCCGCCCACTTTGGAGAGGACGCGAGTAGCGGCGGCGGCAGGTCCTAGGTTGGTAGGCTGAAAGGATGGCCTTCAAGGTTGCCTGCGTCGGAATCGCACCTCAAAAAGGGGAGATCGCTTCGAACCTGGACCGAATCGCAGAGGCTGTTCGGCAAGGCGTCGCGGAAGATGTCGATCTTGTCCTCTTCCCGGAGACAGTGGTCTCCGGATACTTCCTGGAAGGCGGCGTTCTAGAGGCGGCCTTAACCGCAGAGAAACTTGGCCAGCAGCTTATCAGCCGCCTACCCGGACTTGAAAAGCCAGTCGATGTTGCTCTGGGATTTTATGAGCGAGACCAGGGAAACCTATACAACTCCGCTGCCTACTTTGAGTTGGGCGACGGAGGCGCCCGCCTGATCAAGGTTTATCGCAAGTTCTTCTTGCCTACCTACGGAGTTTTCGACGAGGAGCGCTTTGTAAGCCGGGGCCGCGACGTCGCCGTCTTCGACACGCGACTCGGGCGCTTTGCTTTGATGATTTGCGAGGATGTTTGGCATTCCGTGCTTCCTGCCGTCTGTGCAGTGGCCGGAGCTCAGGTGCTGCTCGTTCCAGCCGCCTCGCCAGCGAGAGGTTTTTCCGGCGAGACCTTGGACAATCTCGATCGCTATGAACGCCTTTTTCGGGGCATAAGCGAGGAGCATGGCATTTACTCCGTGAACGCACAACTTTGCGGATTCGAAGGCGGAAAGGGATTTCCCGGGGGCTCGATGATCGTCGGCCCATCGGGCGAAGTGATGGCACAGGGGGCCGTCATGGAGGAGCACATGGTCATCGCCGATCTCGATCTCGATCTCGTCGAGATTGCGAGGGCTGCTTCACCTTTGATATCCGACCTCCAGACCATGTGGAGCGACTTCCAACGGATCGTAGGTTCGACTCCCTAGTTATTTTGTCGGCTTGAAGTTGAGCACCAAACCGTTCATGCAGAACCGCTTTCCCGTCGGCTGAGGTCCGTCGTTGAAAACGTGTCCCAGGTGGCCACCGCAGCGAGAGCACAAAACCTCGGTGCGCTCCATCCCGTCACTGCCGTCGGACCGAAGCACAATGGCTTTCGAAGTCGTCGGCGCCCAGAAGCTCGGCCAACCCGTTCCCGAGTCGAACTTGTTCTTGCTGGAGAAGAGGTGCTGGTTGCAGCCGACGCAATAGTATTCGCCAGCCTTGTGGTTGTCATCGTAACGCCCATGGAAGGGTGGTTCAGTGTCTGCCTGGCGCAAGATGGCATACTGCTGCGGCGTTAGTTGCTTCTTCCACTCGGAATCGGTCTTTTCAACCGGCCAGTGACTCGGTGCAACTGCCTGGGCAGATTGAAGGAAGTTCGAGCAACCGGCCAACATTGCGGCGAGGGCCAAGAGGATGGGAAGATACTTCATCTCTACCCGCTAAGAACAGAATCTGCCCGCGAGAGGTTCCAACTGCTGTAGGACTTCTTGGATTCGAACAGGCCTGCTATAGCGCCTGCGTGCCGAGGCCCACTCTCGACCTGTGTTCAACGGCGGCCCTGACGAGCCCTGTAAAAAGAGGGTGAGGGCGGTTTGGACGAGATTTGAATTCCGGGTGTGCCTGGGTCGCAATGAAGAACGGATGATTGGGCAATTCGATCATTTCGACCAGACGATAATCCGGCGAGACTCCAGAGATCACCATTCCACGCTCTTGTAGAAGCTCGCGGAAATCATTGTTTACTTCAAAGCGATGACGATGACGCTCCTCTATTCGGCTTGAATCGTAGAGCTTCGCCGCTAGAGTGCCATTAACCAGATTACAAGGATAGGATCCCAGGCGCATTGTGGCGCCCTTATCCTTGACCCCTTTTTGCTCCGGCAATAGGTGAATAACCGGATACGGCGGTAAATCGGGCTCGGTCATCTCTTCAGAGTTGGCACCTGCTAGTCCACACTCGTTTCGAGCAAATTCAATAACCGCCATCTGCAATCCCAGGCAAATCCCGAAGAAAGGAAGGCCCGTCTCGCGAGCGAAGCGAATCGCCTCGATCTTCCCTTCGATCCCACGGCCACCGAAACCGGGTGCCACGACTAAGGCGTCGACATCTCGGAGCACCTCGCTGGGATCTCGGCTTGTTTCAAGCGAATCGCTCTCGATCCATTTGACTTCGATACGTGCGTCATTCGGAATGCCCGCGTGAATCAGGGCTTCTCCGATAGACTTGTAGGCATCACCGTTGCTCGTGTACTTTCCCACGACGGCAATGTGGCAAGTCTTGGCCGGCTCGATGAGCGTTTCAACCAAAGATCGCCATTCGCCGAGATTCACGTCGCGGGCTTCCATTCCCAATCTCTCGCAGACGTAGTCGCCAAGGCCCGCGTCTTCGTAGCGCAAAGGCACTTCGTAGATCGTGTTGGCGTTTGTGGATTCGATGACCGCCTGGGGCGGGACGCCGCAGAAGAGGGAGATTTTCTCGCGGACATCCGCGGCAAGCGGAACTTCCGAACGGCAAACAAGCACATCTGGGGAAATGCCGATCTCCCTCAGTTTGTATACCGAGTGCTGGGTCGGTTTGGTTTTCACTTCGCCCCAGGGGCCCACCTGAGGGACGAGCGTGACGTGTACATAAAGCGTGTTTTGGGGTCCGAAATCGGCCCGCATTTGGCGGATCGCCTCGAGGAACGGAAGTGACTCGATGTCGCCGACCGTGCCACCGACTTCCGCAATGACGACGTCCGCCTCCTGCTCGCGAGCTAGCGATGCAATCGTTCGCTTGATTTCGTTGGTGACGTGGGGGATGACCTGGACCGTCGCTCCTAAATAATCACCGCGGCGCTCCGACTGAATTACGCTCTGGTAGACCTTGCCCGTCGTAACTGACGAGCCGCGAGAGCAGTTCACGTCCATAAACCGCTCGTAATGGCCCAAGTCCAAGTCGGTCTCCGCGCCATCTTCTGTAACGAAAACCTCGCCGTGCTGAAATGGATTCATGGTTCCCGCATCGACGTTAATGTACGGATCCAATTTCATCGGGGCGACCGTATAGCCTCGGTTCCGGAGTAGCCGCCCCAGACTCGCCGTTGCGATGCCTTTTCCAATCGAACTTACAACTCCGCCGGTTACGAATATGTATTTGGTCATCGCCGCTCCTCCGCAAATCCAAAACAACTCCAAATATCTGTCGCGGCAAAGTTGCCGCGCGGAAGGGGAGTCCTTAGAAGTATACGGATTTCGCGTCGGGACTGCCTCCTCTTGACAGTTAAGCAAAGGTTCCGTTAACGCGCGATAAATCGCAATATTTCTATAGCCACCCTGGCAAGAATCATCGTCAGCCAGGATATGGGGGCGGTTGCGACAAGAACTTTATCGGATTGGCTCGATATCGGCGAATATCCTTTCGAGCCAAAGCGCCTGAGCGTCGAAGGAGGTCGGATCCACTATGTGGATCACGGTGCCGGACCAGTACTCCTGTTCGTGCACGGAACGCAGACTTGGTCCTTCCTCTTCCGTCACCTGATTCGCGATCTAAGCACTCATTACCGCTGTGTGGCGATCGACCACTTAGGATTCGGCCTTTCCGACAAGCCGACTCTTCTCGCGGGAACTCCGGCCCAGCACGCAAGGAATCTGACCCGTCTCGTCGATTACTTGGACCTAAAGGATGTACATCTGGTTGGCCACGACTGCGGAGGACCCATTGCGACGGCGTACGGCCAGGCACACCCGGCGAACGTGAAGAGCGTGGTTCTCATGAATACCTGGCTCTGGGGCCTTGAAGGAGACGACACGGTTCGGCGATCCTCTCGATATGTTTCCAGCGGGATCGGCAAGTTCATGTATTCTCACGCGGACTTGGCCTCCAAATTTGTCAGACCTCTTTTCCACGACCGCGAGAAGTTCACTCAGGTGGTCCACGATGGATATTCAGGCCCTTACCACGATCATCAGCATCGGATCGGCCCGCTGAAGCTCGCGGAATCTCTTCTGACCGAGCATGCTTGGTATGAGGACCTCTGGGCAAACCGGGAGGCCCTGCAGGATGCACCGAAAATGCTTCTCTGGGGCGCCAAGGATCCGACCTTTGGCGAGCGATATATGAACCGAATGTGGTCTGGTTTTCCGCTCGCTCGCGTTCACAGGATGGACAAGTGTGGTCACTTCCCACCGGAAGAGTGCCCAACTGAATGCGTCGAGCAAATAAGGGCATTCATTTCGGCCTGAAAGCGCGAACGCGGACACCGTTCCTGTCTCCGAGATCGTTTGTTTTATAGGCGCGGGCGTTGCTATGTCTAAAAAGGGCAGATGCACGCTCCGATATAGATATCGAAAGCTCGGCGGAGGACGCAGGAAACTTATACGCGATGGCACTTTCTGGAGTTGGCACTTACCTTCCCACGATCAGGGAATTCTTGGTTCATTGGAATACGATGAATGTCGCGGTCGGCGATCGCGTCACCCTTGCTGGTGGCTTCACGATTCAAGACCTGGAGACCCTCCGTCAAGATTTATCGACGGAAATACAGCTGGTCAACGAACGTGATGCGGCTCGCGAGGAGGCGCAGCGGAAGAAGGACACGTTGCTCACTGGCCTTCGTGAACGCGTAAAGCAGTTCCGCGCGTCTATTGCCAGCCAGTTTCCTGATTCGGAATATCGGAAGAAGGCTCCGACCCTGCCGACCTTTACCGCCGCCGGCAAGCTGCAATTAGATTCCCTATGCCAGCTCGTCGATTCGTGGGAGAAGCTCAATGCCGATGCATCTCTGGCGCCCTGGAAGGGTCCCCTGAAGCTCGCAGGCGGATACACGATCGATCAGGCTCAGGCAGACATTTCCGAACTCAGAACCGCCTTTACGATTTATAACGCCGCCCTTGCGGAATCAAGCAAGGTACGCGAGAAACGAACCGAGCTAATGAAGACGGTTGCAACGCGGTTGAGGCAATACCGACAAGCGGCTGTCGCCAACCTCAGCTCAGACCATCCGCTTCTGGAGAATCTTCCGACGGTCGCGCCTGCACCCGCGTCGATATCGGTTCCGTCGGTCATTCTGACAGGCGATTGGGATTCAACACGACACGCCGCGGTCTTATCATGGACCGCCGCGCCCGGCGATGACCACGAACGATTTGAGGTTCGCTACCACCCTGGTCCGAAATTCAAGGACTCGGAAGAGCAAGTGGTCGGCTCGGTGCTGAAAGGGGTTCTCTCGGTGATCACCGACTATGGACTCAGCACGGCCGGTGCGATGGCTTGGTTCAAGGTTTACAACATCACCTCGAACGGTGAGGAGCGGGGAAGCAACGCGATCAAGCTTGTCCGAAACGCCTAGCTCAGCCGTTTAAGAAGGCGGCCGCTGCCTCAGGGTAGCGGCCGCCTTCGGCTTTCACGAGCTCGTCGAGCGCTTCCAAATCCTCTGAACTCAGTTCGACGCTGGACGCCGCCGCATTCTGATCAAGGTATTTGAGACGCTTGGTCCCAGGGATTGGGATAAGCGATGTGCTTTGTGCCAGCACCCATGCAAGCGCTACTTGAGCTGGGGTCGACGACAAGCGATCGGAGATAATTCGCACTTGCTCGACGATAGTGAGATTCTTGTCGAAGTTCTCGCCTTGAAACCTAGGGTTGAGTCGACGCCAATCGCCTTCCGGCAAGTCTGCTTGGGACTTGATTTGTCCCGTTAAGAATCCTCTGCCGAGCGGGCTGTAGGGCACGAAGGTTATGCCGAGCTCGATGCACGTCGGAAGAATCTCTTCTTCCACATGGCGCGTCCAGAGCGAGTACTCCGTCTGCAGGGCGGCGATGGGATGGACGGCCTGGGCTCGACGCACGGTCGACGCCGCAGCTTCGCTGAGACCCAAATGTCGAACCTTGCCTTCCTTGACAAGAGCCGCCATGGCGCCGACGGTTTCTTCAATGGGGACGCGGGGGTCGACTCGGTGCTGGAAGTACAGATCGATGTGGTCGACTTGAAGTCGCTCTAAGCTCCGATCTATGCACTTGCGGACATATTCCGGAGTTCCGTCCACTATCCAGCCTTCGCCGGCGGCGAGGTCATGGTGGCTCGTCATCGCGCGGTCGTAGACGTTTCCAAATTTCGTCGCGAGGAAAACGCTATCCCGATGATTCGCGAGGGCTTTCGCGAGAAGCTCCTCATTCTTTCCGGCGCCATACATGTCGGCCGTATCCCAAAAATCAACGCCGAGTTCGATCGCGCGGTCCAAGACGGCCAGCGAATCGTTGTCGTTCGCCGGTCCGTAAGCGAATGACATTCCCATACAACCGAGGCCAATCTCTCCGACCTCGCGATCTCCGATTCTGCGCTTCTTCACAGACTAGGTATACGAAACAGCGCGTGACTCGTTCGCCATACTGAGGCCGTGTTGGGCGCGGAAGGACTGGGCAAGCGATATGGGCCCCGATGGTTGTTCCGCGATCTTCGCTTCACCCTCGAGCGAGGCGACTCGCTGATCGTAGCCGGCGAAAACGGGAGTGGAAAATCGACATTGCTCAAGCTTCTTGCGGGCTTGGTTTCTCCATCCGAGGGGACGATCTCCTTGCCGACTGGAGATGCGAGAACAAGTCTTGGTTACAGTGCGCTCGATCTCAACGTCTATCCACACTTGACGGCGATCGAGCACCTACTTCTCGCTTCCCGGCTGCGAGGCTGCGAGCCGCAGGTACAACCGCTCCTCGAGCGCGTGAGTTTGACAAGGGCGGCCAATCAAAGGATCGGCGAGTTCTCCACAGGCATGAGGGCACGTTTGAAGTTGGCGATTGCCATCCAAGCTGCGCCAAAGGCACTCTTGCTCGACGAGCCAAGCGCCAGTCTCGATCAAGCTGGCCGCGAACTTGCGGAGGAAATCATTAAGGACCAACGCGAGCGCGGCGCCTGCGTCATCGCGACGAACGACAAGGCCGAATGGAGGCTGGGCACCCATGTCCTCGAGCTGGCGTAAAGAGATCTCCGCCCTGTTCGTGAAAGAGGTTCAGTCCGAGCTTCGCGGCCGGAGTGGCCTGCTCAACTCGCTTCTCTTCAGCTTAGTTACGGTTGTCGCTGTATCCCTCGCCACGTTTGGGCATTCCATCAGCGCAACGTTCGCCGCGGGAATGATCTGGGTCGCACTCCTCTTCGCTTCATCGGTTGCTTTGCCTCGCTGTTTCACATTGGAGGAGGAACAGGGCACGGGAGACCTGTTGCGACTACTTGCGCGCCCTCATGCCGTGTTTTGGGGCAAGGCGCTCTATAACCTGCTTCTTATTTTTTTGGTGGCGCTGGTTCTCGGTGGATTGTTCCTGGCGCTCGTTGAGATCCGCGGGGATCGCCCCGTAATTCCTTGGCTCTTTCTGCTATCGCTGCTCGGTGCTGCTGGCGCGTTGGCAGGAGCGGTAACCTTGTGCGGGGCGCTCGTGGCGCAAGCGGCGAATCGAGCAACCCTTGCCGGAACGATATCACTCCCCCTATTGCTGCCCGTTCTCTTCCTCGGTGTCAACGGGACGCGGGCGGGATTGGGCGATGGAGTTCTGGAAACCGGTCTCACGGCGTCGATCGGGCTGCTCTGCTACGGCGTAGCCTCTCTCGCAATAGGACCCTACTTGTTCGCGGCGGTTTGGAAACATTGAAGACGGCGCTCGGCTGGATGTACGCTTTGGCGATGGGGGGAGCAACTGCCTGGGGCTTCACGGCTCCGCCGGCGAAGGGTTTTCCTCGACCTGACTTGGCCCGAATCATTTTCTTCCATCTGCCATGCGCAATAGGCTCGACCCTCTTTCTCACCTTCGCCGCCTATGCCTCCTTGCGATACCTTCTCGACAAGAAGGGCGACTGGGACGTTAGGGCCTCGTCCGCGATGGAGATGGGCCTTGTTCTCAGCATTCTCACCCTTCTTACGGGCATGCTTTTCGCCAGGGTGCAGTGGGGCGCCTGGTGGGATTGGCAGGAGGTCCGGATGACTTCGTTCTTACTCGTCTTCCTTATCGTCGCGGCTTACTTCGCCCTTCGCTCCTCGTTTGGCGATCGAACCAAAGGAGCTCAGGTTTCAGCGATCTATGTGATGGCCGCCCTGTTGCCCTGCTTCCTTCTCATTTTCGTGGCCCCGAGACTTCCCCAATTTCAATCCCTGCACCCCGACGTCATCGGGAAGGGTGGGTTCGATCCAACCTACAATTCGATCTTCCTCTCGACATTGACCCTTGTGGTTATCGGCTGCGTTTGGATTTATCGGCTTCGCGTTCGCGCGGGCAAACTAGAAATCGACCTGGAGAACCTTAGTGCAAAACTGGCAGATCGCAATCGTCCCTCCGCTCCTCGTGTGGTTGAGCCTGTTCCTTTATCTCCTGAGCGTTGATCGGCGCACCAAAGCCGTCGAACAGCGATTACGAGAGCTGGACCGCATTCCTTGAGTTCAAAAGTAGATAGCTTCGGGGTCGTCGCGCCTTATTACGACGAGCTCATGCGACCCGTTCCGTACAGGATGTGGTCGGCTTATTATCTCTTGCTACTATCACAGCAGGGGGTAAAGCCGAAAAAGATCCTGGACGTTTGCTGCGGCACCGGCACCATGTGCCACATGCTCGCTGCGGAAGGCTTTGAGATGACGGGTTTTGATCTTAGCGTCGAGATGATCGAAGAAGCTCGCCGTAAACGAAAGGTCGGGAGCAGACAGCGCACAGAGCCTCGCGCGGAAGGGATTCTCTCGCAGAGCGCGGACTCCGAATTCGATTTGCTTCGACACGCGGGCCAGATTCGGTATGAGGTGGCAGACGCCGCGGAATTCGAACTTGGCGACCATTTCGACGCCGCCTATTCGTTCTTCGACTCACTGAACAACATTCTCGAACCTGCCCGGCTTCAGATGGCCTTCGAGCATGTGTGGGAACACCTCAAGCCTGGAGGCTCGTGGATATTCGACGTCAACACCGCCTACGCCTTCGAGACAAAGCTATTCGACCAAGAGGACCTCAAACCCTCATCGACTCTGAAATACCATTGGACCGGCACCTGGAATCCCGAGTCTCGGATAATCGAAGTGGACATGAAGTTTTGGCGAGACGGCGAGGAATTTCGCGAGATCCACCGGCAGCGAGCCTACGGCCACCTCGAGATTCTGGACATGCTGCGAAAAGCTGGTTTCATTGAAGTCCAGACCTACCACAGTTACTCACTCGACCCACCGCGGAAGAAGAGCGACCGGCTTCACTACACTTGTCGCAAAGCCTAAGCTATTCCTTCTTCGGAAACCTAAATTCCGCGTCCCCGTACAGGGTCTGGATGAAGTTGACTTGACCGACGTGATACATCATGTTGTTCGCAGGGAGCTGAACCATGAACGCTCCCGGAATGTCGCCCATTCGAGTTGTATAAGTCTTTTCCAGATCGGCCGCAGTAAGCCCGCGAACAACGTCGGCAAACTCCTTGGCGCTTGAGCGAATCTTGTCTTGAGCGTCCTTCACTGTGAGTCCTCCGTCGGAAGGGGGTGACGGCTCCTCCCCACGCAAGTAGGCCGCCATGGCCAGATTAACGCGGATGCATTCAGTTGCCTGCTCCATTGCTGACCGGCACTCCGATTTCTCGTCCGCCGACGGCTTCCAATCGAGTCGCGCGACCTCGGTGTGTTCGAGCGTGTAAGCGAGCATATTGGCGGCATCTTCGGTCAGATTCGCCTGCCATTCGAATATTGTAAGTTCCATTTTCTTAGTTTGCTCTCCCGTGCTGGTCCAGGTATCGCACCGCTTGCTCCATCACCAAGTCCTTGCCATTCGCGTCGTACTCCGTTGGCACCGCGATATCCGGCGCGACCCCGACTTTCTCAAGTCGCTGCCCGTCCGCTTTCACATCGACCATCGGAATTTCCAAGTAGCCCCAGTCGCCAAGCTTCATGGGCGAGGTCCCGAGGACGTCGCCGGCGGTGTTCGTGCCAATCAAAACGGCCCGCTTGCTCTTCTTCAGGATGTAGCTCAGAACTTCTTTGGCGCTGCGCGACCCTCGGTTGATCAGCACGACCAAGGGTCGCTGGTAGCCGAAGAGCTGCCGCGAGACGGCTGTGCCTTGGCCCCATTCTAGAGTTACCTCAGGTCGAAAGAAGGGATCGGCGTAGCCTTCCGGCCGTCCCCCGAATCCGTCGCGGAGATCAAGAATGAACGCATCGGTGTCCTTCAGCCGGCCATACACCGCGTTCGCCAACTCGTCGCGAAACTTCGTGGACGCCTGAGTCCAAAGATGGAAGTAGCCGTACTTCTTCGAACCACTGGGAACGATGCGGGAGCTGTCGCTCGAGCCCTGTAAGAACATCTCCAGGGCGGGCTGCCGCTTGACCTCGATTGACTTCGTCAACGTTTCTTGTCCGCGCTTGAGCACGACCTGAGCGGTCGAGCCCGCCAGCGTGGCCAACGAGTCCACCGGAGAGAAGGCCTGCCCATTGACTCTCAGAATCAAATCGCCTTTACGAACATCCGCCTTCTGGGCTGCCGTGCCGTCGACCACCATCTGCACGCTGTACCCATCCGGCGTAGTCTTGAACCACGCCCCGAAGGTGGGCATTTCCATACCGCCGCTGCCTGAGAACGAACCGAGAAGACCGTCCATCAAGTAATAGCCTTGGTCCGCGCGGGTGAGAAGGGCAAAGTGGGAATCGCCAAAGTCGTGGATCATCTGATTCACGACCGCTTCGAATTCGATCAAGCCCGGCGCCCCCTTGGCTTTGGGCTCGTACTCAGCTAGGAGCTGATCCATCTTTGGCTTGTTGGCAACGCGAGCGTAGTATCGGCCGCGTATGGCGCCCGCCACTGCATTCCAGTCGGCGGAGGCATCGAACGAGGCTGTGCGCGCGAGCGCCAGGGTTGCGAGAAGGATGAAGGACATGTTCAGTTCTTTGGAAACAGGAAATCGCTGGATTTGAGCTTCGCGTTTAAGTCGACCTTCGAGTACACGACCTCTCGATCGAGATTCCCGTAGGAATACGCTCGATAGCCGAGAGGCAGTTTCGACTTTGCGTCGAAATACATTTCGGAGGAAAACATCGGCGACTCGGAGTACCGAGTGTCAACCTCGAGAGCAGCCTTGCCGGCGAAGGTGGTTTTTTGGAGATTGGTGCAGGTCGGAGGATAGGGCCCTTTGGCTAGCTTCTCGAATCCTCGCAGCCATAGGTCGTCGGGCCACTGGGTGGGAGCCCTCGTGACGACACTCTGCTTCCCCGCATCTTTGCGATACAGCGTGGAGCCATTGCAAACGATGGTTAGCTCGAGGCTGTCCACCCGATAGCGGCGCCCCATAAAGCGGTACGTTTCGCCATTAGCGACAACCTCTACTGACCTCTTGCTCGCAAGCCGACGCTCAAATTGCCGAAGGAGCTGTTCGGCCGGATCTGAACGCAAAGCACCGCCGATCAGCAGTAAAACGGCCGGTACGAGCATGGCCCATTCTATCTCCTGTTGGCTCATCCCGCATCTGCACTCGGCTAGTCAACCGCCTACAGGTACAATGCTTCCCATCTTGTGGGAGTCACGCCTAATGCGCGACGCCCGCACCACAGGAGCATAATTTGCGACAGAACATTAGAAAGAATCCGCATTCCCCGCGGTACCTCGCCATCGCCAAAGGCATCGATCCGGAAAGCCCGGTCGAAGTAAGCGAAGCCATCACTCTAGTCAAGCAGACTGCCAACGCCAAGTTCGTCGAGAGTATCGACATAGCCGTCCGACTCGGTATCGATCCGCGAAAGAGCGATCAGAATGTGCGCGGTATCACAAACTTGCCTCATGGCACGGGAAAGATCCGAAAGGTAGCCGTTCTCGCCCGTGGCGAGCAAGCCGTCCAAGCCGAAGCTGCAGGAGCCGACACCGTCGGCGGCGACGACCTCATCGCGAAGATTCAGGCGGGATTCCGCGACTTCGACGTCATCCTCGCCACCGAAGAGATGGCCCCGCAGATCGGCAAGATCGGCCGAATGCTTGGCCCGCGCACACCAAACAAGCGAAATGGCACCGTCACCAACAACGTCGGAACGGCGGTTAAAGAAATCAAAGGCGCGACCCGCGTCGAATATCGAGCCGAGAAGGCCGGCGTGGTTCACATGTCGATCGGAAAAGTGAGCTTCACTGAGGATCAAATTCTCGATAACTTCAAGGCGGCTCTGAACGCGATTATCAAAGCGAAGCCATCGAGCGCGAAGGGCAAGTACATCCAGTCGATCACCCTAAGTGCAACCATGGGCCCTGGAATCCCAGTCGAGGCTACTCTTGCCGCAAAGCTAGCCGGATAAGAAGGTGGTGGGTGGTGAGCCCGGTGGGACTTGAACCCACGACCCACGGCTTAAAAGGCCGATGCTCTACCGCTGAGCTACGGGCTCTCGGCTAGGTTACCCGAGGGGGTAGAGTCTGACGGTATGCCCGAGGAATCTCTGACGTATCGCGACTCTGGTGTCAATATCGACGAGGCCCAGCGAGCGTTGAGGTCCATCTCCGCCCAGGTCCACTCCACGTACACGCCCGAGGTGCTTGGAGGAATTGGCGGCTTCGGAGCCCTTTTCAGGGCCGAGTTTCCCGGCACTGAGAGACCAGTTCTCGTTTCGTCGATCGACGGGGTGGGAACCAAGACCAAGGTCGCCGCCATGGTGGGGGAATATGGTGGACTTGGCAGGGACATTGTTAGTCACTGCGTCAACGATATCCTATGTCAGGGCGCCCGCCCGCTCTTCTTCCTAGACTACTTTGGCTGCTCACGCCTGTCAGGCCTTATCTTCGAAGACATTCTGCGCGAGATGTCATCTGCGTGCCGCGAGGTCGGTTGTGCGTTGATCGGTGGCGAGACAGCGGAACTTCGGACCGTCTATAACGATGACGAGATCGATGTCGTTGGCGCCATTGTGGGTCTTGTCGACAATGAGATGCGTTTGCCAAAGCCCGGGTCTAAACCAGGAGACTTGGTCATTGGTATTGCCAGCAATGGCCTGCACACCAACGGTTACTCGCTTGCACGGCGAGCATTATTTGAGATGGGCGGAATGTCAGTTCGGGATCCGGTCCCAGGGCTGGGCAGCTCAATTGGCGAGGAGCTTCTGCGCGCTCACCGGTGCTACTTCAACGCTCTTTACCCGGTCCTTCAAGAGTTTCCCGGCATCCTGGCTTTGGCTCACATCACGGGTGGCGGGCTCTACGACAATATTCCGCGCGTCCTTCCAAACGACCTTCGTGTCGTCATCGAGCGACGTAGTTGGACGCCTTTGCCAATCTTCAATTTGATTCAGCAGTTGGGCGGAATTGCCGACCACGAGATGTTCCGAGCCTTCAACATGGGCATCGGAATGGTAGCAATTGTCGAGCGAGAGTCGGCGCCCGGCGTAGTGCAGCGATTAAACCTGTGCGGAGAGAGCGCCGCGGTAATCGGCGAGGTTCAAAACGGCGGACAAGACGTGCAGATCGTCTAAGCCGTCGTTTCGGAGCTGGAGTCGGATTCGGTTTCGGGCTCAGCTCGCGCTTGATGGAAAACGAATCGTGCGTTGCCCAGAGCGATTTCCTGGCCATCGGTGATGTCCGCCGTCTCAACACGCTCGAAATCATCCCGGAGCACGAACGTACCATTGCTCGATCCGAGATCGGTGACCTTCCAAACTCCGTCTTCGCAGGTGATCTTCGCGTGCTTGCGGCTCACGTAGTTGCCTTCCGGCAAAGATGCTAGATCGATGTCGATGGGACCCAATGCCGGATCGAATCGACCGATGGTCGCGGGTGGGTTGATGGGAAACTCGACGTCCGTCTCTACGCCGCTTCGCTTGACCACGAGTCGTGCGAAGCCGTGAGAAGGATCGATTGGCACGCATTCAGGAGCTATCTCCGGTTGATTCTCCGTCACCGTTGATACTTCATCTAGGCCGGAGGCCTCATCGTTCGTTGCCTCGATCTGATTGTCTGAATCGGTCATTGCATTCCCTGCGAGAGCGAGCCATCACTCTTTAACGCCCTTCGAGATTACCAAGCTAGAACAGGGCCTGCCTACCTACTGCGGCAAAACGCTTTGAACGTGACCTCCTGATGCCCTCTGAGCCAGGTTTCAGCGAAGGACCTCCGAGGGCCACGTCCCCGGCCGAACTTCCACAATCAGCACTGCGGAGCCCTCAGTTACGCTCGCATGAACCTTATCGACCGCTCTGTTGGAGATGCTCCAACCCCCCTGATTTCCGAGCTGTCTGTCCTCGAATGGCCACACTACGCCTGTGAGGGACGCTGTGCAGGTGGCAAGCGGGAGAAGGGAAACCGTCGATCCAACACTGAGATCAAGGGTCAATTGCTGACCTGCATTTAAACCAAACCCCAATCCGGCTCTCAAGGCGAGCGTTGGCCTTAGAGGGGAGCGCATGACTGTCAGTAGCGTTGCGAGGACATGATCAAGACGACTTCCCTCACTCCCTAGAACTAGCACCTCGGCGCCAATATGATGCTCTTCGCAATAGGTGAGAGCCTTTTCGCAGTCGGTGTGATCTTGCCCGTCTTTATGAAGGATTATCTCTGCCGACATACGGCCTCCAATGCTAGCCGAATCCAAATCCCCTACCACCATGTGAGCGGTGAATCCCGATTCAAGAGCCAGATCTACGCCACCGTCGGCAGCGAGGATCAGCTCGGCCCCGGCCGCCCAGGCCGCCATGTCCTTCCGATCCATATCGGCACCCGCCAGGAAAATCAGAACCTTGCTCCCCACTCGCAAAGGTTTACCTCTACCCGCCGTCTTCTGATCGAAGGCGGCGAGGCGGCATTTTTGCGATAATTTCAATTCCGCGTGGTTGCTGGTCTTTCTTTCTCACGGGACTGCCCCCGCATGTTATAATTTCGCTCCCAGGTGGTCGCGCCGGCCACATGGATTTGTCCCGCCATGAAAAACCAGCTCTCGCTCGAAGACTCCGATGATGCCATCCGTCTTCAAGCGGCCTGGAGCCAAGTTCTCAAACGTTTGCAGTCCGATTTGCCAGCCTCTTGGTTCGACCGCTTCATCCGTCCTTTAAAGGCTTCCGCGCTCGTTGAAGATTCCGCCCGCATCGCCGTCCCCGGCAGATTCGTGTTGGAATGGGTGCGGGAGCGATACCTCGACACTCTTCAGAGTCTCCTTTCCGACGAACTCGGAAGAGCGGTTACCGTCGAGTTGATTAGCGAGGGTCGGGAAAAGCCGTCGGCAACGTCCGCTTCGGTACCGTTGAGTCCTGTCCAAGAGATCCAAAAATTCCGTCCCGTCGATCGCTACACTTTCGATCGGTTCGTCGTGGGCCAGAGCAATCGGCTAGCCTTCGCTGGGGCGAAAGCAGTCGCCGCAGAGCCTGGAACCAAGTTCAATCCGTTGTTTATCTACGGGCAGTCGGGCTTGGGCAAAACGCACCTTCTGCACGCTATTGCGCGTGAGTTGCTTGCCCAAGATTCAAAGTATCCGCTCGTGTATGTAAGTGCGCAGCAGTTCGCAGAAGACTTTGTAACGGCTCTCCAAACCGGCCGCTTGGAGTCGTTCCGCCGCAATCAGCGTAATGTTCGACTCTGGTTGGTCGACGACATTCAATTCATCGCGGGAAAGGACAAAACGCAGGAGGAGCTTTTTCAGACGTTCAATCACCTCCAGCAACTTGGCAACCAGATTGTGCTGTGCTCGGATCGTCCTCCGCGCGACCTCTACCTGATGGATGAACGCTTGCGATCCCGCTTCGAAGCCGGGCTCGTGGCGGACATCCAGATGCCAGACACGGAGACCCGCTGCGCAATTCTTCTTAGCAAAGCACAGCAGGAACGTCTGAACCTAACCCACGAAGTCGCAATGTTCTTGGCAGAAAACGTTCCGGGCAACATCCGAATTCTTGAGGGCGCTCTCACGAAACTTGCAGTTCTTGCGAGCGTCGAGGGGGTCCCTGTGAGCTTCGAACTGGCGTCTGACATGGTCGAGACACATTATCGCGCCGGCGTGATGGCAAAGCCCGGTTTCGCTCAGATCGTCGATAGCGTTAGCAAACACTACAAAATTGGCGCGGATGAGATTCGAGGCGTGTCTAGAAAGGCACCCATTGTCCACGCCCGCCATATCTCCGTCTACATTACTCGGGAGATCACGGGTGACTCATGGAAGCACATCGGTGGGCTATTCGGTGATCGGGACCACACCTCGATGATGCATGGCTACCAAAAGATTTCCGAGATGATGCATGCGGACAAGGATTTGCGCGCCACTATCAAGATGCTGATCCGCAACTTGTACCCAGAATCGTAGCTATATCATTGCGGGTGAAGGAATCTCGCGTAGTGTCCGAAGGTATGTTCAGTAAGATTGTCTTTGCGCAACGCGTGGAGACGGGCGGAGGATAGAAACAAACATGAATTTGAGCAAGACACTCGGGCTCGGGCTAGCCCTTTCGATCACAGGATCGGCGGTCGCCAGCGGCCTCGACTTCAACATGAGCCAAAAGAAGCAGGACGACCTGAATTCTTATCTTGGAGTTACGGGCAGCATCTACTTCCCAACCCAGGATCGATTCAAGAGTGCGTTCCGCTCGGAGATTTTTTACTACGGACTGACGGTTGCCCAGAACAATCTGGATTACAACTGGAAAGTTCGACCGGACTTCGGCATTTTCGCGGCCAATGACAACGGAAATCACCTCCTTATCATCCCAGTGATGGCGAGCATTAGCCGGAAATTTGCTCAGCCGGGTTCCGGTTTCCAACCGTACGCAAAGCTTGGCGCCGGTCTCGCCTACTTCAACTACCGCATCGACGAGGGGAGCGGACGGACAAGCGCCTCTCGCGTCGGAGCCGCAGCGAGTGCGGAACTCGGGCTAATCCTCGGTCAGCGGATTCGGCTCTTCGGATCATATAGCTGGTTCGCCAAGCAGTCTGGATTCGACTTCAGCGGATTCCAAATCGGGGCGACGATCTCGATTTTCAAACTGTAAGGCAGTTGATAGGGGGGCGATGCGGAAAGGCATCGCCCCCCTTTTTTGCGCCCCGGGCACGTGCCTTCGGCCATAGTGAAAGTGATGTCGAAGGCAATGGAGTCGAACGAGCCCCCGATTGAACGGGCCGTCATCGTGTATGTGAACGAAGACGAATCGGAAGACCAAGCGGTCGAAGAGGAGTTGGAAGGTCTGTGCGAGGCGGCCAAGGTGGAGCCGCTTGTTTCCTTGCGTCAGCGACTCGATCGGCCCCACAAGGCCGCCTACATCGGGTCGGGCAAAGTTAAGGAGATTGCCGATCTCGTTCTGGAAACCGGAGCGGATCTGGTCCTGCTGGACGGCGAGCTGTCAGGCATCCAACAGCGAAATTTGCAGGACGCGGCCGGAGTCAAGGTTGTCGATCGCACCCAGTTGATTCTCGATATTTTTGCGCAGCGCGCTCGAACTCGGGAAGGGATGCTGCAGGTCGAACTAGCCCAGCTCACTTATATGCTTCCAAAGCTGATGTCCGTGTACACCAAATTCGAGCGCCAGCGCGGCGGCATCGGAATGAGGGGTCCGGGCGAGACGAAGCTCGAGAGCGACCGCCGGATGATTCGGGATCGCATTTCGAGGCTCAAGGATGAGATCGAGGAAGTCAAGAAGAATCGCGAGCAGCAAAGAGCGAGCCGACGCAAGCACCCCTTCCCGTTCGCGTCGATTGCTGGCTACACGAGCGCGGGGAAAAGCACTTTGATGAATCGTCTATCCGGCACGGACCTTCTCGCGGATGCAATGCCCTTTGCAACACTCGACGCAACAACTCGCAAAGTAGATCTCCCCGACGGCTATTCAGTCTTTCTCACTGACACGGTTGGGTTCATCAGGAAACTTCCGACGCATCTCGTCGCTGCTTTCCGGTCCACTTTGGAAGAAGTAACCTTCTCGGATTTCATATTGCACGTCATTGACCTCAGCAACCCGGCCTGGGAAATCCAACGTGACGCGGTCATCGAGACGTTGACCACCCTTGGGGCAGAGGGCAAGCCAACGATCACGGTTTTCAACAAGATCGATCGCTGTGGCGACCCAGCCTTCGTTCGCAAGGTAGTTGCGGAGTGGCCGCACTCTGTTGCGATTAGCGCCTCGCGTGGAACTGGCATCGACGAACTGCTCCGCACCGTCCGGAAACAGGTTGCCGAGTTGCTGCACGCGGTCGAAGCTCTCGTGCCCTATACCGATGCGAACCTCATTCAGGAGTGTTACGATTTCGGCAGGGTTCTTCAGGTCGACTATC
>JBBSFL010000022.1:0-18858 GCA_038238735.1 Fimbriimonadales bacterium
GAATCGGTGGCCCGTTCGAATGCCTCGGCCTTGTAGTCGATAACCTGATCAGCGCCGATCTCCTGCACCAGATGCGCGTTCGCCTTCGTAGTCGTCGCGATCACCGTGGCGCCCTTCCACTTCGCAAGCTGAACCGCGAACGTCCCAACTCCCCCGGATGCCGCGTGGATCAGCACCCGCTGCCCCGCCGTCACGCCGCCATGGTCGAAGAGCGCCTGCCAAGCGGTGGAAGCGGCCAGTGGCACAATCGCCGCGTCAGCAGGATCCATCGACGGCGGTCGCGGGCCGATATCGCCCGCCGCCGCCACCGTGAACTCTGCCGCCGCTCCGCGGCCGGTGATGCCGAAAACCCCATCTCCGACCTGCCACTCCGTCACGCCGGGACCGACCTTCGAAAGCGTCCCGGAGAACTCCCTCAAATTAATCGCGGGAAAGGACTTCGGCATCGCGGGCGGATAGAGCCCCTGTCGAATCTTCCAATCCACCGGATTCAAGCCCGCGCCATCCACCCGCACCTGAACCTCGCCCTCTCCCGGTTCCGGCGTCGGCAGGTCCATAAAAGCATAAACCTCCGGCCCCCCGATTCCCGTCATAACCCAAGCTCGCATCATTCACTCTCCCTTCGGCAACCAATCGGCGGCCAACTTCCTTCTACGAGACTAGCCTACCGAGCTTTTCCGTCCCGGCAGCGAACGCAGAAAGACTCATTCCCGGGAAAGACATTTCGAGAAACATAGAAATGTATGGTAGATTGTAATGCGTGGACCACAAAGAGCTCGCGACCATGTGTAAGGCGCTAGGCGATCCGACTCGGGCGCGTATCTTCGGATTTCTCGTCAACTGCTGCTGCCCCGTAGCGGTCGGCGACGAAGGAGAGGTGCGTCCGGTGGAGGGAGCCACGGCGGGAGAGGTGTGCTGCCACGTGACGGGATCGGAAACGATCACGTCGACCGTCAGCTTCCACCTCAAGGAGCTCCGCCAAGCGGGGCTCGTCACCGCCGAGCGCCGGGGCAAGAGCATGGTGTGCGCTATCGACCGCGAGGCCTTGGCCAGACTCGCGGCCTACTTCGACGACGCCTCGAAGCGGAGCGGCTGCTGCTGCGACGACCAACAAGGAGAACCCAAATGAACAACTCGAACCTGTGCCCGTGCGGAGACAACTGCAACTGCGACAACTGTGGATGCGGCTGCGGCAAGGGCTAAATGACCCGCGTGCTGTTTGTCTGCGTCCACAATGCGGGACGCTCCCAAATGGCGGAGGCCATGTTTAACCGCATGGTCTCTTCGCGCGGCATCGACGCGCATTCCGAATCGGCAGGAACCATCGCCGGCAAGGCGATCAATCCAACCGCCGTCCTGGCGATGTCCGAAATCGGCATTTCCCTCGAAGCCCACCAACCAAAGCTAATAACTCAGGAAAGGGTCGATGCCGCAGACCTCGTGATCTCGATGGGATGCGGCGTCGACGCGGCGGCCTGCCCCGCGCGATTCATTCTCGCGGAGGACTGGGAGCTCGAAGATCCCGCCGGACAGCCGATCGAAACCGTCCGCCAGATCCGCGACCAGATTCAATCGCGCGTCGAAGCACTGCTCGACCGACTCGCGGTGCCCGCCCGATGACTCGTCGGTATTTCGCTGAGTTCCTCGGCACGTTCGCCATCGTTTTCTTCGGCTGCGGCGCGATCGCCACACTGCACGGCTCGCCGACCGCCCATTTCGCAGTGAACGCGGTCTTTGGCCTGACCGTGGCGGCCACTATCTACGCGCTCGGCCACATCTCGGCGGCCCACTTCAATCCCGCCGTGACCTTCGGTTTCGCGGTGGCGAGGCGCTTCCCCTGGCGCTTTGTGCCCGCCTACATCGCCGCCCAAGTCGCGGCAGCCATTGCCGCGTCCGGGCTTCACGCTCTCCTGTTCGGCAGCCTCGCGGCGAGCGCCTCCTTTGGCGCCACCGTACCGGCCATCGACGCCTTTCGCGCGGTGGGAGTCGAGGCCGTTCTCACGTTCTTTCTCATGCTCGTGATCATCTCCGTAGCCACCGACCGCCGCGTCAACGGAGCCGTCCCCGGCCTCGCGATCGGGATGGCCGTCACGTTCTGCGGCCTCTTCGCGGGACCCCTGACCGGCTGCAGCATGAACCCCGCCCGAAGCCTCGGCCCTGCGCTGTTCGCCGGAGGCACACCGCTGTCCAGCTATTGGATTTATGTTCTCGGCCCAGTTCTGGGAGCCGGCATCTCCGCGCTCGTCTACGAAGCGATCCGGGGAGGCGACCATCACGGTCAAGGCGCGCCCAACGACCTCGAACAAAGCCTAGAAAAGATAAGCCGCGAGCATTGATGAAATCGGCACCTTTCTGATTAAACGGTTGCAGACTCCAATACCTGGCTAATTTTTCCTAGACGGCCACTTCGCCTCTTTCCCCTCTACGAAGGCGGGCGGATGACGGACAAGGGAAGATGCTTCGCGGTTGCGAGAAATCCTCGACGCGGCTACCGGAACAGTGGTCAATCGAATTACTTTCCGATAGGCCCTCAATCTTTCATCACGAATACGTGGTGCTCGGGAGAAGACGCTCCCTCTGGCTGCCGAAGTGGTGCGCCGTAACGTAAACCACCTCCGCGCCGAAAAAGAAAATCTGTGCCGAGTAGTAGATCCAGAGCAGAATCAGCACCAGCGCCCCCGCAGGCCCGTAGGCCGATTCGATGTGGGTGTAGGTGAAGTAGAGGCTCAGGGCGAACTTCGCGAGGCTGAACCCTAGGGCGGTCACGAACGCGCCGTGCCACACGTCGCGCCAAGCAACCATCCTCGGCGGCATGCCCTTGAACGCGACCCCGAAGACGAGGGTCAGAAAGGCGGTGCTGATGATGAGCGAGATGAAGGGCCATCCGGGAAAAGCCCCCGCCGCTCGCGCCCCGGCGCCGACGAGCGAATCGAGCACCAGCCACGCCACCACGAACAGGGCGAACACGAGCACCATCAGAATCGAAACGGCTTTGTTGATAATGAAATTCTTGACCGCGCTGCCCTTGACGGGACCCATGCCCCAGATCGTGTTGATCGCATCAGAAAGCTGGGTGAAGAGGTTGCTCGCGCCGAACAGCGCGACGATCGCCGAGAGGATCACGGCAAACGCTTGTGCCGCAGGCTTATGGGCATTCTCGAGCATCGTCTTAAGGAAGTCCGCGGAGCCCGGCCCGATGTTCTCTCTCGCAATGTGGAGCAGCTTGGCCTTCGCATAGCCATCGGATCCATAAATTTGACCCACCACTGCTACGGCGAAGATAAGAAGGGGAGCCAGAGAGAGAACGGCAAAAAAGGAGAACGCGGCCGCAAGGCGAGACGCATTGTCCTCGCTCCAGCTTCGCGCCGATTTGACGAACAACTCCTTCAGCGGAACTTTGGACATAGGGGCAATGCTCTTGCGGACGCTACCCGAGCCCCGCGTGTTCCGGCTTTCAGGTCGAGGAGAGGAGGGTACAATGATCGTTGCGTGGCCCCGGCAAGCCGGGACCGCTACTCGACGATACGGAGGAACGAATTGAAAGTTATTCTCAAACAGACCGTCCCGAAAGTGGGCAAAGAAGGCACCGTCGTGAATGTTGCCGACGGATTCGCCCGCAACTACCTCTTCCCGCGCGGCCTCGCGATCATCGCGGAAAAGAAGCAGGTCGAAGCCCTGGACCGCCAGATGCGCAAGATCGCCGAGCGAACCGCCGGCCAAAAGACCAGCGCGGAAGGCGTGCGCGAGCAGCTTAACGGCAAGACCATCCGCATCGAAGGCAAAGTCGGCCGCGACACCGCAAAACTCTTCGGCGCGATCACCTCCCAAGACATCGTCGACGAGATCAAAAAGCAGCTAGGTGTCACGATCGACAAGAAGCAGGTCGCCCTCATCGAGCCGATCAAGCGACTCGGCCAGCACGAAGTCGAACTTGATCTCCACCGCGAGGTCGATGCCAAGGTCACCGTAGACGTCTTCGATCCTGCCGCTCCGGTCGCCGCCCCGGCTCCTGCCGAAGAGCAGGAATCCGAAGAAGCTGATTTCGACTCAGTGTAGTGCCTTCCAACACTGAGGCAGGAAGCTTCCATCCGCTGCACCAGACGAAAACAAAAGCCAGGCGCTGCCTGGCTTTTTGGGAGCGGAGTTCGAATCCGCCCCCTTTGAATTCCAGTCGGATACGACTTAGTCGCCTCCGCCTGGACCTCCTCGACCTGGCCCGCCCTGACCGGGGCCCCCCGGCTGGCCTTGGCGCTGCATGGGCTCGAAGTGGAACGGCCTGCCGAGCATGGCCTGCCACTTCGACCTCTGGTCGGCGTTCAGGATGTCGAGAATCGAACGGTTAAGTTCGTCTCGCTTCCTCTGCATCTCCTGCATGTTCCCCGGCTGGCCCAGTCCTCCGCCGAAGCCACCGGGACCGCCTTGGCCTCCATCGAAGCCCTGCCCGCCGCCTTGGCCACCCTGTCCTCCGCCGAAGCCCTGGCCGCCGCCGGGACCGCCCTGGCCTCCTTGGCCCGGAGGACGATTGCTGCGCCGGAATTCTTCGAGCTCCTGACGAATCTGCTGGACTTGCTCGTCGGACAAGCCGACCTTATGAGCAATTTCGGGCCGGCTGAGGGCCATGGCGCCAGCCTGCTGGAGCGAAAGCTCCTGATAGCGCCGGTACTGATCGGCGTTGAGGATCCCCTTGATCTTCTGCTCCATCTCAGCCTGCTGACCGCCACCGGGTACACCTTGGCCGCCGCCGAATCCGCCCGGTCCACCAGGGCCGCCCTGTCCTCCAGGACCGCCTTGGCCGCCGCCAAATCCACCCTGTCCGCCAGGTCCGCCTTGTGCGCCACCGAAGCCGCCTCCGGCTCCGCCTTGTCCGCCTTGGCCACCTTGTCCGCCCGGTCCACCGGGGCCGCCGCCTTGCCCACCTCTACCTCCGGGACCGCCTTGACCACCGCCAAAGCCACCGGCTCCAGGTCCCCCCTGTCCGGGACCACCTGGGCCTCCAGGCCCGCCACGTCCTCGCTGCGGCATGGCTTCTCGGAGCTGCTGAATCTGGTTCTGCGAAAGGTTAAGTTCCTTCTGCACATCGGGGCGCATCAGAATCTGGGGGCCGCCCATCTGCATGCCGGGCTGGCGAGGAGGCTGCTGCGGGAACCCGCCCTGAGGGCCAGCCGGAGGCGGACCGCCACCCGGGGGACCGTCCTGAGCAAACGAGATCCCGACCATCATGGCCGCCATCGCGAGACTCAATAGTGTTCTTTTCATTTTTTCCTCCGCCCCACCGTGCCGGGGCTTGTACATCTGTTCTAATCCATTGCTATGAGAAATCTATTTGAATTGGTGGTTTCTGGGAAAATTCGCTAAAACTTGCGTGCCCTTTCCTCGCTCGCTCGTGATGGTTAGCGTGCCGCCGTGCGCTTTGACGATCGTTTCGCAGATCGCAAGACCCAGACCCGCGCCCCCATCCGCCGCGCTCCGCGCCCCATCCACCCGATAGAAGCGCTCGGTAAGCCGAGGCAAGTGCGCCGCAGCAATGCCTTCTCCCTCGTCTTCGACAAGGAGTTGAACGGCTTCCCCCGCGTTCGTCACACGGACCGATACGCGTTTATCGGCCGCGGTGTGCCGGAGAGCGTTCTCCAGCAGATTCGTCGCAAGCCTGCCCAACGCATCGGCATCGCCTTCCATCGACACTGCCTCCCTGGCGAACTCCGTTGAAACCCTCTCGGCACTGGCGGGCGGGAGCGCGGAGACGGCATCGCTCGCCACCAGGCGCAGGTCCAGTTTTTCATGGCGAAGGTGCATCTGGCCGGCATCCGCCTTTGCGAGCAGCAACAATTCTTGCACCAGGCGAGACATAAGCCTCGTCGTGGAATCTCCGACCGCGATCGCCCGGTCACGGTCAGATCCGGTGGCACCCGGCGCGGAAGCGACGTCGATGGCGAGCCTCAGGCGCGTCAGAGGCGTACGAAGCTCGTGGGAAGCGTCCGCGGTGAATCGGCGCTGGTTTTCGCTCGCCTCGGCGAGGTCAGAGTAGGCGGTGGACAACTGCGAGAAAGCGATTTCCAGCCGTGCCACCATATGGTTGAAGGTGTGGCCGAGCTCCGCGAATTCGTCCTGACCCTGCACCTCGAGGCGCCTCGAGAGGTCGGCTTCGGTGATCGACGAAGCCGCTTCGCGCATCTGAGCGATCGGCCGCATCACTCGTCCGGTTAAAAAGAGCGCGCCCGCCGCCGCGATGATGAGGGCAAGGGGAACGAGAATCGAGATCGTGGCGAGCTGGGACTGCCAGAGCCGGTCCAGCTCGCCCGATTCATGCCCCACCTGGGCGACCCTCGTGACCCTCCCCTGCTCGATTTGGGGCCTCGAGAGGACGCGGATCGTTGCTCCGTTCCACTCAACGTTCGCGTACGTCGACTTGCCCGCGAGGGCCAATTGAAGACCTTTCGGGTCCAGAGGTTTGTCATTGGCCTGTCTGCCATCCGGCTCGCCCTGGGGACTGAAGATTCGGGGCCGGCGGAGGTCGGCCATCCGGATGACGTCCTGATCGAATCCCATCTGCCCGAGCCGAGACATCGGAGGAGGCCCGCCCGGCCTCCCGTTAAACGGAGGACGGCGGCCGCCCGGCGGACCAAGCGCCTGCCGCGCCCGATCGTCGAGTTCGCGATCGATCCCCGCCGCCGCCCGGGCCTGGTTGCTCAGGGTAAGCGCTAGCGCGAAGCTCGCCAGCACAAGCCCGAGAACGAGCACGTTCCACAGAGTAAGACGGGCTCGAAAGCTGCGCATCGCTAAGAGGCCTCGGCCCGGCGCAAAACGTATCCGATGCCATGCACGGTGTGGATCAGCTTGTGCTCGAAGTTTGCGTCCAGCTTCTTTCGAAGGGAGGTGATATGGAAGTTGACCGTGTTGTCCAGGCTTTCCTCGTTGTTCCAGACGCTCTCAAGGATGATTTCGCGGGTGAGCGTGCGGCCTTCGTTACGGGCGAGCGCCTCGAGCAAGCTGAACTCCCGGGGAGTCAGTCTTAGGGCCTGGCCGGCACGAGTCACCGTGTGGGCGCGAGAATCCAGCTCGAGGTCCCCGATCTGAATCTTCCCGGTCCGGTGGACCGCGTCTCTTCTCAACAAGGCGCGGAGCCGCGCGTGAAGCTCTCGCACGTCGAAAGGCTTGGCCAGATAGTCGTCCGCCCCGCCTTCGAGGCCCTTCACCCGATCGTCGATCGAATCTCGCGCGGTAAGCATCAAAATCGGAGTCGTGAATCCTGCCTTCCGGATGGCCGAACAGACCTGCCAGCCGTCCATCTTGGGCAGCATCACGTCCAAAATGATCGCCGCATGGGAATGCAGAATCGCATGATCGAGGCCGGTTTCGCCATCGAAGGCGCACTGCACCTCGATCCCCTCTTTCGCGAGGGCCGCCGAGATTCCCTCGGCAATCACCTTATCGTCTTCGACCAATAAAACTCGCATCGCGCCAGTCGCACTATACAGCCACGATGTGAGGAAATCGTGAGAAGGGCTCGTGATCGGCCACCGCCAGAACCCGGATGCCCGAACGAACCGAAGTTCGTGTCCGTCAATCAGCCAGATTCGCGTAAAGTAAAGACCGTGACCCAGGATTTCACTCAAACCAATTGGGGGGCCGCCAAGCGCTTCCGACTTATTCTCCGCGAGCAAGGCAACATCCGCGAGATGGGCGGCGGCGAAGACGGCTCCATCGCCGTCGGCATCGTGGACAACATCATGATGAATGCCCTCGAAACGGGCACGTCCGACATCCACCTTCAGCCCGAGCGCGAGCAACTCAAGATCCGCTACCGGCAAGATGGGCAGCTCATGGACAACGGCCAGCTCCCGCTAGAGCAAGCCGCTAATGTTCTGGCCCGTCTCAAGCTCGCCGCTGGCATGAGAATCGACGAGAACCGCGAGCCTCAGGACGGGCGTATCGACATGGAGTTCATGGGCCGCAAGCTCTCCGCTCGCGCCTCGTGCATCCCCTGCTTGAACGGAGAGAAGTTTGTCATGCGACTCCTCGACCCGACCGCGATGCGCGTCGATCTCACGAAGCTCGGCATGCCAGAGGACGTGCTTGTCCGTTGGAAGCGGGCCATCCAAGTGCCCTATGGACTGATCCTCGTCACGGGTCCGACAGGTTCCGGTAAGACGTCTACGCTGTACGCCTCGCTTCACCAGCTCGACGCGAAGGTCCGCAACATCGTCACCGTCGAAGACCCGATCGAGTACGAATACGACAAGAACATCGCCCAAGTGCAAGTCTCGGAAAAGATGACCTTCCCGAAGGTCATGCGCACGTTCCTCCGCCAAGACCCCGACGTCATGCTCGTGGGTGAAATGCGCGACCCCGAATCGCTCGCCATTGGCATCCAGGCCGGCCTCACCGGCCACCTCGTGCTGTCCACTTTGCACACGAACAACGCCATCGAAACCATCGGTCGTATGGTGGACATGAACGCCGAGCCGTACCTGATCGCCGGCGTCGCCGTCGCCATCCTCGCTCAGCGACTGGTGCGACTGAACTGCCCCAAGTGCCGGGAGGCTTACAGTCCACACGAAGACGAGATCACGATGCTCGGCCTGACCCCGGAGGAGGTATCGACCTCTAAATTTGCCAAGGGCAAGGGCTGCTCCGAATGCCGGGGCAGCGGATTCCGCGGCCGTATCGGAGTGTTCGAGCTGATCCTGGGCACTCCCGAATTCCGCGCGGCCATCGCCCGCAACGCGTCGTACATGGAGATGCAGGAGGTAGCGAAAAAGCAGGGCTACCGCACGATGCTTCAGGACGGCAAGTCGAAGGCGATGAACGGCTGGACAACCCCCGACGAGGTTCTCAAGGCCGTCTACACGCAAGCCGTCGAGTAGGAAGAATTCATCCTGAGCCTGCGAAGGATCGCGAGGCGAGCCGGATGATTCGTAGGTCTTGGGCAGGATCGTAAGCCTGTCATCCTGAGCCTGCGAAGGATCTCGGCCATCACCTGAGAACGATAAATCTTCGATCCCGAAATCCTAGAGTCGAGATCCTTCGTTCCTCAGGATGACAAGTCGAAGGACCGGAGCGAGACGCCCCGGCCCTTCCTCAATCCAACCAGACCTCAGTGGCCGTACCGCGAATTGCCGCCGTCGCGAGAATCCCGGGAATCGCGCGAGTCGCGGCTTCCGCGACCATTACGATCGTTGTCTCGACTGCCGTTGTTGTCGTTGCGGCTCCCGCCCCGATTCCAGTCGTTGCCGCCTCGATTTCCGCCCCGATTCCAATTGTTGTCGTCGCGGCTCCCGCCCCGATTCCAATTGTTATCACGACCTCGGTCGTTGCCCCGGTTCCAATCCCGATCGTTGCCGCGGCCCCAGTCGTCGCGGTCGCGGTTCACGATCACCACGCGGTTGCGGTTCCAGTTCGGATAGCGGCGGCAGTCGGAGGGCGTCGGGCGGTAGTCGTAGTCGTAGCAGCGGCGGCCGCGCTCGACGTGGTACCAGTGGCCGTATTCGTCGCACTCCTCCACATAGCGGTACGTCGCATAAGCGGCCCCGGCCGTGCCGAGCACGGCCAGCGTGTCGTTATGGCCCAGCGCGCCCAGCACGCCCACAATGCCCGCGCCGATCGCGATGTCCCGCCAGGTGTCCTTGTTATCGTTCCGGTGGCTCCAGCTCGCCTCGGCTCTAACCGGCGCGAGGGTGAAGGCGCCTACGGTGAGGAGCGCAATTCCGCTCGTTAAAATAGATGTAGCTTTCATGAATCTCCTTGTAAGGGACCCGTTCGGGACCATTAACCGTTACGACGCCCATTCGTCGGTTCGGTTTTGTCATTCTTAAGGAATCTTAAGTTGATGTTTCTAGGTTCAATTTCCTGGCACTTGATTGTTGAGCATTCCAAACTCGAATTCCCGATTCAAGGCGTCATCGACTGAAGAAGAAACTGAAGGTGCTGTTTCAACTCCGGTTCGCAATGGCGGTGTCGTAGTTCTTTACAATGGACTTGGCGTCCGAAGCGACCCTCATCCGACGAAACCAAGAGGCAGGCCAAGTTCCGCAATCCGCCCATCGTCGCCAGCGTCGCTCGATCTTCATCGGCAACCGCCTGGAGGATATCGAGGGCCGCACGCTGCAACGCCGGGCTGGAGGATTCCTCGAGCGCGGCGACGAGGTCAGCGACGTGCTGCTTCATCTTCGCCCGGGAGGCGTATTTCAGGTCTGCCTTGAGGCCATCTAGTCCCCCATGGATGGCGGAAGCGAGCGCGTTCGGATCCGACTTCTCAAATTGCGCGATCAGCCATCGTGTCGGCCGGTCGTAGGCGTCGCCGCCAAGCACGAGGTCCGGTGCCGGCGCGGAGCCTCGGAACCCGTACGGTCGATTCTCCTGGCATTATGGGTCCTCCGTCTTAAGCCCCGTGAGCAATTAGTTGCAGCTCAAGCCTCGTGTTCAACACGCGAGGCCCTAGGATTGGATCACCTCAGGACCATACTGGAGTTTCATGCTCCCGGCGCTTCTTTCGATCATGAGTCAGCCTCCCGCTTTTATCGCGGACCTCGACCGGATGGCGCAAGCGCGAGACGTTGCGGGAGTGCACGGCTACTACGGGGCCGAAGTTCTGAAGCTGGCCGCGAATCCGATGTCCGTCCTCAAAACCGGCGGCGCCTACGGCACCGGGCGATGGGGATGGCACGCCCTGGAACTTCGCCCGCCCGGTGAAACCAAGTCGTACGCGGTCTTCTCGACTCCGCTCACCTTAGAAGACATCGGCGAGCGCCTATTCGAGGTCGGCGACGACAAGCTGGCCCGTTACGTCGACGAGTTGGAGAGCGGGGGCTGGTCCATCGCAAGCCACAAATTCCGGATCTCATTTAAGCTCCCGACCAAGGAGGCGTTCCTCAAAGACACGATCCTCCTGAAGCATCAGGGCGTGGAGAAGACGGAGATTTTCATCCGGTTCTCGCCGACCTACCGTATCGCCTCCATAAAAGATGAAAACACGGGCAAAGCCGTAGCGTTCGCGCAAGCGGGCGGTATCGTGGCCCTCGGCGCCGACGCAAGCCCGATGAGAAAGCTCACGCTGACGTATTCGGGGGTGGTCAACTTGCCGAACTACGGGGGCATCATAACGAACCGCTACGCGATGCTTACCGACGAGTATTGGTATCCGACCATCGCCCGGCAGCCCGCGCCGTATGTTGCAACCGTGGAGGTGCCAAAGGGCTGGTCCGTTGTCGCCCAAGGCGAGCGAATCGCCCACGACATCGGTAAGAGCGGCGAGGCTTGGACATACAAGATGGACCTGCCAGTCACATTTTTCAGCCTCTCCGCAGGTGCCTACCACACCTTCGAGCAGAAGATCGGCAAGCGCACCTTCCGCACCTGGAGTTTCCGGATGAAGCCCGAGGAAAGCCGCTGGCAGGGAGTCATGTACGCCGACATCCTGAACCTCTATTCTCAGGATTTCGGGCCGTACCCATTCGGCGGATTCGGGGCGGTGGACCAGCCGAACTACGGCGACGGGATGCTGGAAGCCTACTCCTTTAACACCGGCCAGCAAGGCTCGTATCCCGCTGAAGAGCCGCACGAGCCCTCCCACACGTGGTTCGGCGGCATGATCAACAACACGTACCTGCGGTCGTTCTGGAACGAGAGCTTCGCGAACTGGTGCGAAGGCTACTACCGCCGGAACGTCCCCCTGGGCGATCCTGAGGAGCGCCGCCGCGCATTCGTCAGCCAGCCCGAAATCAACATTCTCTTCAACGCGGCCCCGGTCGCCGACGCACCCGCGGACATCGGCCCTGCTGCCTCCGCCATCGGATACGGGAAGGGCTCCTACGTGCTCCAGATGCTCGAGGAGGAGATGGGCACCGAGAAGATGGTCGACGCGATCCGGCGCTGGATGAAGCAAGCAGGCCACGGCACTCTCGGCGAATGGGAAGATTTCGAGAAGGTCGTGGGTCCGGAGTACAAGTGGTTCTTCGACCAGTGGCTGTACCGGCCGGGCTTCCCCGTCTTCACGGTGAGCGATGTAGCCTATCGCGACGGCGCGGTGGTGGGTCGAATCAAATTCGCCGGTCCGGCCTACCGCATCCACATGGAAGCCCTCCTCGGTTTCCCGAGCGGCAATCACTTGACCGAAGTCTTCGACACGACCGAGAAGGTGGATGGCGACGGATACACCTTTCACATCCCCTGCCCAAAGAAGCCCGCGCTCGTATCGCTCGACCCTTGGCTACGCGTCCTGCGCCCCATCCTCAACGACGAACGCCCGTTCAGCGCTGCGATGGCGGTCGGCACGATGAAGCTGGTCCGGGACGCCAAGCATCCTGAATACCTTTCCGTCTACAAGGCCGAGAGTCTGAAGGGTCCTCCGCCGACCGTTGCGGGCATGTTTCTCATCGGCCACCCGTCGACCATGCCCGTTCTCAACGACCTCTGCCGACGTGCGGGCTTCGCGGTCCGCGGGAACTACCTCACCTATAAAGGCACGACGGTAGACCTAAGATCGGGAGGAGCCGTCGCCGTTCTCGACATTCCGGCCATCGGGCGCTGCGCGATTGGCCTCGGCACCGTCCACCTCGAACCGGACATGGGCAATGCCCAGGTCGCCGTCTTCGACCAATACGGCCGGTTCCTGACGGGTGAAACCGCGCCGAAGACGACGGGGAGCTTGACCTTTCGGCTGTAAGTCCAACTGCTATCCAAAGCCAGTTGGACGTCCGAAGCGACAACATCTTGCTCTCGCCGGCGAGTGTGTCGCTACCTCGCAAGTGCCTCCGCAATGTCAAAAGGCAAAGGCCACTGAGAAGACGATTCCGTTGAGCTGGCGATGCTTGCTCAGATAGGTGCTGATCTCAAGCGATGGGTTCAAACGATCGACGAATCGCGGGGTTTTGTTGAGGCGAAATCCGAGCGAGACGCCGGTCACGAAGTCGTTCACATCCTGGAACTCGTTGTTCCGAGCCTCGGTGTGAGCGAAGCCCGCCTCGATTCGAGCATAAAGATCGCGGTTGATCCAGCTCTTGCCGCTGAGCAGAAATTTGTAAATCTGGCCATCGGTATCGCTGCCATGGGCAAAGGCGCCGCCGAGCACAAGCTGCGGAGTGAAAGCGAGCTCCCAGTTTCGGGTGTGGCTTATGGGGAAATCCAGCGCGACCTGAGCTCCATTCAGATGGCCATCGGCGCCACTGTTGAGCTTAAAGCTCGATCCGAGGTAGTAGCCGACGCGCAGGCGAAAGCCAAGGGACGAGTCTGCGGCGGCGAGTGACGGTAGCGTGCAGAGGCCGGCGGCAGCAAGCGCGAAGAACTTCTTCATCGGGCCGATTATATCGGAAGCGCGGTCAGAATATTTCGAATTCGAAATTTGGACGTTGGAGTCCAGAATTTCTCCTCCAATTGGTCTTCGATTCTCGAAGGAATTCTCTAGTTTGCCCACACCAGAATCCAAACTCAAAAAAATCCCACCCTCCCGATTGGAAGAGTGGGAAATTCAGAGAGAGGAGAGGATGAAAGACTAGTTGCGAGCCGCGTTCATGCGGGGCGTGGCGGGGGCGACTTCGACGTAGGCGCTGGCCGGGACGATCAAATAGATGTTGTCCCCGATCTCCTCCCACGTTCCCTCATGGGCGTAGTTGACACCGCACATGAAGTCGACGACCTTCTGGCGAAGCACCGGCTCGGTGCCGGCCAAGTTCAAAATCTGTTGCTCACCGCGCTTCAGACCGCTGGCAGCTGCCATCGCGTCGTCGAAGGACACGATCTGGCGGCGGACCGTAACGGTGTATCGGTAGGCGCCTCGGACGGTGAGGGCAGGGTTGCTCGCGGCTTCCTCTTCCTCGGTGTCGAAGTCGTCTTGGCGCGAAAAAACGCCGGTCAAGCGAGTGAAGAAGCCAGGCTTCTCAGTGATAATCGTCTCTTCCATGATTTACTCCCAAGGCCCGCCCGTCAGCGGCGTGCTCCGAAGAGCGCGTTTCCAACTCGGATGTGGGTGGCGCCTTCCTTGACGGCCACATCGAAGTCCGAGCTCATTCCCATGCTGAGAATCGGAAGACCAAGCTGTTCCTTTAACCTCCGCATCTCGCGAAAGTAAGGCTGCATCGCCTCCGGCTCCAGCGCAGGGCCAACCGTCATTAGCCCCCGTAAATGAACCTGGTCACAGTGTAGGACTCTCGTTGCATATTCGTCAAGCGATTTTGGAGAAATTCCGCTTTTTTGCTGTTCATCTGCAATATTCACCTCGATCAGTACCTCAGGCGGCCCCGTCACCTTGGCCAATTCAACCAACGCGCTATCCGTCGATACGCTATGGACGAGCGCGAACCGCTCTCCGATGCGCTTGGCTTTGTTCGATTGCAACGCGCCGATAAAGTGCCAGCAAATATCGTCCGGCAGGGCCTCCATCTTCGGCAACGCCTCTTGCAAGCGGCTTTCTCCAAAGTCCCGAAGTCCGAGATCGTAGGCTTCCTGAATCGCTTCGACACCTACCGTCTTTGTGACGCCAATGAGGGTGACCTCAGAAGAAGCGCGGCCGACCTCGCCCGCCGCCCGATCGATCCGATCGTGAATCCTCTGAAGCGCTGCGGCAATGCTCACTCCTCCATTCTGACAGGAAGCGATTAAATAAGAAAATTAAATATGAATGCTTATATGAGATAAGAAAACATGATATAGTGACGTCGTGAGCAAAGAAAAACTTAACAAGCTGCTCGTTCGGGATCCCGTGGGGGGAGGCGAGCTTTACGTCTCCGAACTGGCAGGAGAGGAAAGCGGAATCACCATTCGGGGCCGCTTCGCAATCCCCCGATATGCGCGGCTCGATGCCGAGCAGGAGCGATTCCTCGAGACCTTCCTCCGCTGCCGGGGCATGCTGAATCAGATGGAGCGCGAACTCGGGATCAGCTATCCGACGGTGCGGACCAGGCTCGATTCGCTTCTCGAAGCGCTCGACTTGACTCCGGTGAAGGAGAAGGACGAGCGGAAGGAGAAATCGGCGGAGAAGAAGTCGAAAATTCTCGACATGTTGGAGCGCGGCGAGATCACCGCGGAAGAGGCCAAGGCCAAGATCAAGGGGGAAGGGAAGTGAGACCGGAAGTCAAGCGAATTTTGAAGTTGGTAGAAGAAGGGAAGCTGAGCTCGGACGATGCGGCGGAGTTGATCGAGGCGTTCGACGACGGCCCCAGCGCACCGCCCGCCGAGCCTCCATCCGAGGAACCGAAAGCCGCCGCGAATGAAGAGGCGACGGACAAGAGTTCGGACGAGCACAAGAACGCATTCGAAAAGCTTATCGAATCGATAGAGCGACTCAGCAAGGAAGTCAGCACCTCTGTCGACTGGAACGCCGTCGCCCGCCAAGCAAGAGAGAATGCCCAAAAGGGCTTGGATGCGGTGAAGTCCGGCGTCGAGCAGGTCACCAGGGGCCGCATCGATCTGGGCTGGATGACCGGCGGAGAGTCAAAAGACGTCGAGCTGCCCCTTAGCGTGCCCGCCGGCAAGACTCTGCGAATAGAAAACCCGTGTGGAGACGTGCGAATTAAGGCTGGCCCTTCCATGGGCCGAGTGATGGCCCACGCCAAGTTCAAAGGCGCCACCCCTGAAGACGCGAAGGCGAAGTCGCAAGCCTACGTTCTTATGATCGAGGAGAGCGACACCGCGGTTGTGATTCGCCAGCCGGATATGTCAGGCCTCCAAGTCGATCTCGATATCGAGGCCATTTCTGAGGCGCCCCTTGAAATTCGAGCCGCCAGTGGGGACCTTGAGATTCGGGATATGAAAGGCGGAGTCAAGATCAACAGCAAGTCCGGCGACGTGACGCTCAAGTCGGTCGAAGGTCCAGTCGAGATCTCGACGGCGAGCGGCGATCTGACCGTCGAAGACGCGATCACCTCGTCCCTCAGCTACGATGGCAAGTCCGGTGACGTACGCCTGACGCGGGTCCATGGGAACATGAACCTGCGAACGGCCAGCGGCGACGTCCAAATCCGAGGCGGCAATTCCCGCACTCTCTCCGTCGAGTGCGTGAGCGGGGACTGCGACATAGAGCTCGACGTGCCGGTCGTGGGAAGCGTTAGCGTCCGCACGGTGAGCGGCGACGCTCTCGTGAAGGTGCCGGCAGGCTCCGACTGCCGAGTCTCCGTATCCACCCTGCGAGGCGCGGCCACGGTTCGAGCCGAGTTGGAAGACGAAGCCAAGGCAGAGCAGCGAGTCACCGGAAAACTCGGTGAGGGCAGTGGCTCGCTCGACATTAGCGCCGTCACAGGCGACGTGACCTTCGAGGTATTCGCCTAGCGAAGATCTCACGATTGGAGTGCGTGAGCTGCTCGCGCTTGTTTGCGACGCATAACACCCTCCTAAAAGAGATGCCCTCAGTAATGAGGGCATCAAGCCTGCAACCTCGCCCTCCAACTGTTTTGCGCCGATTCGCCATAATCGGCCCCATGGGTCATTGGCTGATGAAGTCCGAACCGGACACCTACGGAATCGACCACCTTGCCGCCGAAAAGGGGCCCGCCGTTTGGGAAGGCTGCCGAAACTGGACCGTTCGCAACTTCTTCCGGGACGGGATGAAGGACGGGGACATCGCCTTCTTCTACCACTCGAGCTGCCAGCCGCCTGGAGTCGTCGGCACGATGAAAATCGTCGGCGAAGCGTACGCGGACCCGACCCAGTTCGATCCCAAGAGCGACTACTACGACCCCAAGAGCACGAAGGAAAAGCCTCGCTGGCTAACGAGAAACGTCGTCCTCATCGAGAAATTTCCCCGCATGGTCACCCTTGCGGAAATCCGCGAGACACCCGGCCTGGAGGACATGCTCCTCGTCCGCCGGGGCCAGCGCCTGAGCGTCATGCCGGTGGAAGACAAGGAGTGGAAGATCATCTTCGAACTCGCCCACGGGCCCGCTCCGGCCGCGAAATAGTACAATCCAAACGCATGGAGAAGGTCGACCTGAACATCACCGCCGGGCGCGATAGCGTGGGTGAACCCTGGATCTGGCGCATCAGCAAGGAATTCGACGTCAAAGTGACGATCAAGAAGGCGAACGTCGACACCGATTTCGGCTGGATGCAGGTCGAGTTCGAGGGACCGGTCGAGGAGATTCAGCGCGCCACCGCGTGGCTCATGACTACCGGCATGCACGTAGAGGCAGACCGTCGCTCCGTCGGCGTCTCGGAATAGCGGCGACCAAGCCAGCAAATGGTCGAATACCAACCGTATCCGCCCGAAGATTTTGAACAGTTCTGGCATGACACTGTCGCCGAAGCGATGGCCCGGCCCCTGGACTACCACCGCAGCCTGAGTAACGAATACGACCTGCCGGGCTTCATGGTCGAGTTGATCGACTTCCAGGGCATGACGAGCCGCGTCCACGGCTGGCTGGCCTATCCCCACGAAGGCGCACGTCGGCTTCCGGCTTTCGTCTGGGTGCCCCCTTATGGGCGAGAATCACTACTCCCCAACCAATATGGGACGCGAGAGGGATTCACGTCGATGTCCTTCAACTTGCACGGACTCGGCGCGCTCCACCAGGAGAAATACGTCCAAGACAGAGGCTATATGGCCGACGGCGCCGAGGACCCGGAGACCTGGATCTTTCGGCGCATGTTCCAGGACTGCATCCTTGCAACGCGCGTGCTTCAGGCGCAGAATGAGGCCAATGAAGACCGGGTCGGGGCGATGGGAATGAGCCAGGGGGCGGGACTGTCGATCTGGCTTGGTGCGTGGTGCAAAATCGTGAAGGCGGTCTGTGCGGACATGCCGTTCCTTTCCGCGATTAGATTCACGCTGGAGAAACACGTCTACCGCTACCCGCTAAAGGAACTGACCGACTTCATGGACAGCATCCCGCTGGGCCGCCCGCGGGTTTACAATACGCTCGCCTACTTCGACACGATGAATCAGGCCACTCGATGCGAAGTCCCAACCCAGGTGTCCATGGGCCTCAAGGACCCGTCGGTCCGTCCTGAATCGGCCCAGGCTGTCTTCGAGGCGCTTCCGGGCAGAAAGATGCTTCGCACGTACGACTGGGGCCATGACTGGCACCCCCTGATGATCGAAAGCAACCGGCAATGGCTTCTGGAGAACCTGTCATAGACAGGCCGATGAAGATCCTCGAGGTCGCAAGTTCCCTCAAGGACTGGGGAGGCATCGAGCGGTATGTGCTCTACCTGACCCAGGGACTGGCAGAACGGGGCCACGAGGTCGAAGCCACATGCCCGCCCGGCTCGCCTTTGGCGCAGAGATTGACGGCCACCCATCATCGGCTTGCGCTGCGTGGCAAGCACAGCATTGTCGCCCTCGCCCGTTACGTGCGACTCCTGCGATCACGCAAGTTCGACCTCCTCCACGTCCACTTCAGCCCCGATTTCCTCATGCCAGCCTACGCCGCGCGCCTCACTGGACGCACCAAGGTTGTTTTGACCCGGCACGTCGCGCTCCGCTGGTCGGCGCGGAAAACGAAGCTGTACGACAAAGTCTTCGACCACATCATCCCGGTATCTCACGCTGTCGAGCGGAAACTCCGGGAATCGGGCATCCCCGCCGAGAAGATGACCGTCGCGAAAGCGGGTTGTCCGGCTCTATCCCGCTCCCGTCCGATTGAGGAAACTCGAAGCGAGCTCCAGATGGAGGGTTTCAGCATCGGTTGCTTCGGCCGGCTCGTGAAGGAGAAGGGCGTGGAAACCCTCCTCGCCTCGGATGTCGAGGCCCAGGTGCACGTCTTCGGCGAGGGACCGCGCAAGGCCGAGCTCGAACGAGCGGCGAAGGCGAACGTTCATTTCCACGGCTACATCAGCGAGGTCGCCGACGCCATGGGCGCGGTCGATGTGGTGGCGATCCCCAGCGTCTGGGAGGAAGCTTTCCCCTATGCGGCCCTCGAAGCGATGTCCCTC
>JBBSFL010000023.1:0-18497 GCA_038238735.1 Fimbriimonadales bacterium
AGGCAACGACCCAGCGTCTTATTCAGACTTTGGGTAGCCCCCAGCTCGCGCAGGCGATCTTCCAGCGCAGAACCACATTTACCTCCATGGGTCAGGTTCTTGGCATACCGGGATTCACCACCACGAGCGCAAAAGCGCTCGTTAACGCGTTCCGGGTGGGCGGCAGCGCGAATCAACCTGGCAGAATTAATCTGAATACCGCCACTCAAGCCGTGCTGAACACCGTTCCGAACCTAACCCCCGATGTCGTGAACGCCCTCGTAAGCCGTCAGTCGACCGGCTACACTCAGATGGGCGACCTTTTCGACGTCCCGGGCTACACAGTACAGGTCGCGCAGAGATCGATCGACAGTTTCGCCATCAACTCGAACACTTTTCTAATTCGCGTCGTCGGAATGCCGAGCGCCCAGGACACGACGACCACATCCTCCGGCGATCTCGGTGCCAACCATCGCGCGAAAGTCGCGATTGTCGCCATTGTGACAATCACCGCCAACCAGCCGCCGCGCATCCTCCGTATCGAGCATCCTCCCCAGCCCGACGTGGAAACAGCGAGATGGGGATGGGCCGCCGACGCCACCACGACCACGCCGATCACGGGAGCGGCTCCTTGAGCAAGCCTGGAGCGATTCCGGACGCCGTGATGGAGTGGGGACCGACGCACGCCGTCGTCATGGACCTCACGTCGAAGGCGAAACGCACGGGCGTCGATTTAGGCGAGGCCGCCGCCGTGCTGAACGGTAAGCGCGACGTCGTCGCCGCGGTATCTCGACGCGCCGCGTTCGTCCGCGCCATTCGGGTGCCGAACGTCTCCAAGGCCGAGGTGTCGCAGATTCTCCGGCTGCAACTCGCCGGTCTCTTTCCGGTCCCGGAGAGCGAACTGGCCTACGATTTCCGCCTCACCGATAACGTCGACGCGGACGGCCGCCTCGCCGTCGTCGGCGCAATGCGCGAAGCCGACCTCCTTCGTCTTCATGCCGAAGCAAGAGCGAACGGGCTGCGAATCCAGAAGGTCCTTCCCGCCGCTTTCGGTTCGATGATGGTCGCCCGAGAGCTCGGCCTCCCGAACTGTGCCGTCGTACAGCCCACTGTCGAAGGCATCGCGATCGACATCATTGCCGATGGTGAGTTGCGGTACACCCGCGTCACCCCCGCCTCTAGCGACGCTTCCGCTGTCGAAGCGGAGATCATGCGCACTTTCGCCGCGGCCGGCGTCGAAGCCGGACCGATCGTCGCCACCGAAGGCATCCACCTTCCCCATGCCATCGATGCCCGAACCACGCCTCTAGAGGCGCTCGGAACGGCCGGCGCCGAGATGCTGCACCTCAATCTCGAGCCCGCCGAAGTCATGCTCGCTCGAGAGCGCCGAAGGGTTAGCTCAAGAGCCCGGGTCGCCGCCCTCATGTGCATCGCCGCCCTCCTCCTCGCCGCTTATGTCTTCATGGATCGAGCCGATAAGCAGGCCGCCATAGATAAGCTCGACCGCCGGAACGACAAAACCCTCGCCGACCTGCGCAAGCTCCGAGATGCCGAAGGTAAGAAGGCCGGCGACACCGTCAACATCTCCCACGCTCTTACCCAAGCGTTCCAGCCAGGACAATCCATCGGCGACGTGCTCTCGCTAGTGACGAACGATGCGCCGACAGGAGTCTGGCTCGTCGGCATCAACGAGGAGCGAGGACGCCCGCTGACTTTACGGGGAACGGCGCTTAACGGCGAAGCCGTCAACGCCTACTACCGCAAGCTGACTGCGGAAACGGAGCGCCTGCGCGAAGTCAAGCTGGTCACATACAACGACGCAGAAATCGACGGCAAGCCAGTCGTCCAGTTCGCCATCACTGCCTTCCCCGTCGGCAACACGCCCGTCTCCGAGCCGAAGACGAAGGGTGCCAAGAAGCCATGATTTCCTTCCGCAACAAGTCGGACGTCGGGGCCAGCGTCGCCATCATCTTCGCCATCGTTGTCCTCGCGGTCACGCTTGGCGCGATGCTCTTGCCCAAGCCCAAGGTGAAGGCGAACAGCGCCACGATGCTGAAGACGGCGACGCAGATCAAGATCGACACGAAGAAGAACGAGGATGCGAACAAGGTCGCGCTGGCGGAAATTGCCAAGTGGGTCTATGCGGGCACGCCCCAGCAGATCGCACCGACAATCTTCGCCCGCGTCGCCGCGATCAGCCAGGCGCACAAGCTCAAGCTCCAGTCGATCCGCCCGCAAAAGACCGCCGACGCGGACGGCCTCACCCAACTTCCCTTCCAGATCTCGGTTTCGGGCCACTTCCCCGAGATTGCCGCGATGCTGCGGGATTTGGAAACTCCCTCCGAGCGCCTCAGCGTAAACCTGTTGCAGATATCTACGGGCGAAGGCAGCACCGACGAGGTCCTCGCCACCATCGGCGCGATCGCCTTCCTCCAGCCGGGCCCGAGCGTCACGAGCCCGGCATCGACCACGACCACCACGACCACAACGATCATTCCGAAACCTTAGCCATGGCCGCCCCCTTCTATAAGAATCCCGTGTACCTGATCGCCCTGGCGGTCGGCGTCGGCGCGATCTTTGTTCTGACCTCGCCCGAAGAGCCGGTCAAGAAGGTTTCGGTGCCCAAGACCGGGCAACTGGTGGCCAAGAAGCAGGTCACCGACCTCATCCCGGCCGACTACACAACTAAGTTCCCGGCAACAACCGCGACCCCTGCAAACGTCTTTAAGCCGCTTGTAGCCAAACAAGGGCCCGGCACCGGATCTGGATCTGGGGCGCCGTCCGCGCCCGGCGGAATCCCCGCCGCCCTCGCCGCCGGCGAAGGCACCTGGGTTTATTCCGGCATGGCCGTCGTAGACGGGGTGCCGACCGGCCTCGTCGAAAATCAGACAACGAGCGACTCCGTTTTCCTCAAGCGGGGTGAACGATGGAAGACTTGCAGCGTCATCGACATTAAGCCCGACCAGATCGTCCTGGTGGGGCCCAACTCGACGCGCGTCGTCGTAAGGGTTCGCGACGACTCGAAGTCCTCTGGTCCGACCGCTGTCGCGGCGGCACCGGTAACGCCGCTTGTGGGCGACATCGGAACGAACCCGATGGCGATCGCCCCGGACACCGGCGCAACTGGTGGAAACGGCGGAAACGGGCGCGGCCGCGGCCGCGGACGTAGGAATGGGGCGAATAATGGAAACGGTGATGGGAATTAAAACGAAGCTTAGCCTTCTGCTCTGTCTGCTCTTGCTGCCTCTGGCCGCGTTCGGGCAGTTCGATTTTGGGCCCGGGGGCGCTCCGGATACCGCGCCGTGGAAGAGTTTCAAGCTCAGCACGAGCAAGCGCATCAAGCTCGATTTCCGCAATGCGTCGGTCGACGCCATTGTGAGCTTTTTCTCTAACCAATCCGGCGTCTCGATCGTGAAGGACCCCGCCTTGACTGGAACTCTGACCGTTACCAGCGCGAAGCCGGTGAGCTTAAACGACGCGTTCAGCATCCTCTCCGCGACACTTGATCTGAAGGGATACGAGGTTGCGAAGAAGGACAATCTGCTCGTGATTAGGAACAAGAATCAGGGGAGTGGTCGTGGTGCAGGGGGTGGAGGCGGCGGAATGGGCTTCCCGACGGGTTTCGATCCATCAACCCTGTTTCCCCAGCCCATGCTGAAGGTCTATCCCATCACCTATGCCAATGCGAGTCAGCTCGCCCGCGTCATCAACGAAGTCTTCACGAGTAACGCTAACCCACTCTCCAGCCTTATGCAGATGATGGGCGGCGGAGGCGGGAACCAGGGACGGGGGGGAAACCAACAAGGTAGAAACGGCCGATTCGGAAATCAGGGCGGGGGTGGCTTTAACATCGGCGCCTTGGGTGGAGGCAACCAGCCAACCGTGCATGCGTCTTCCGACGACTTCAGTAATTCGGTTATCGTGAACGCGCCGAGCCAGCAACAGACCCAGGTTAAGGATTTGATCGACCGGCTGGACAAGGCCACCGACGACCCGCTCAAGTCCAAGGTCTTCCACCTCCAGTTCGCCTCATCGGACGATCTCCAGGCAGTCGTCCAGAACGTGCTGAACACCACGGCGCCTCGCGGCCGAGGCGGCGCCACGACGACGCAGACTCAAGGGCCGCAGGCCTTTATCAATGCGCTTCGAGGTCAGACCGCCGGTTCCGGCACGGTCACCTCCGACCCGAGAACCAACTCCCTCGTCGTCAGCGCGACGAAAGATAATCTGGACCTCATCGGCCAGGTCATCACGGAGCTCGACACCGATATAAAGATCGAGAACGCCGCATTCGTGGTCCCGCTCAACAACGCGAAGGCCGACCTCATCGCGACCCTCCTTCAACAGACCTTCGGCACACGAACCGGCTCCAACGCGGGCGGCCAGCGAGCAACCGGCACCAACACGAATACGGGCAACCGGACGAATACGAATCAAAACAACACGGGCAACCGCAACAACACCGGTGGCGGAAACCGGCTAGGGGGCTCGCTGCCCGAGCAGCCCGTCGCGGTCAAGGATGCCGACGGTAAGAATCTCGACCTCGCCCTCCAAGACCCGAATCAGGATATGGGCGAGCTCATGACGAGTATCGCGGTCCAACAGGGCGGAGGCTTCCGAGGCATCTTCGGCGGCGGCCAGGGTACCGGCCGAACCGGAACAAGCAGCACCCAAACGGGTCGCAATGCGAATGGCCAGCTCGTCAACATTCGCGACCTGACGAATCAGATTACAGTCATTCCCGACATCAACACGAACTCCCTCATCATCGTCGCCTCGCCCGATCAGGCCGAGCTCCTCCGCAGCATCATCTAGCAGCTCGACAAAATTCCCGAGCAAGTGATGATCGAGACGATGATCGTCGAGGCAAACCTCGACGCCTCCACTAAGCTGGGCGTCGAGTGGCAGTACATCAACGGCAAGAACACCCTCGGCCAAACCTTTGGCCTCCAGAACAACACGACGAACCCCCCGACCGGGTTCAAGTACACGTTGGCAGGCACCAACCTGACTGCGTTCGTGAATGCGATCCAAACGGACACAAGATTCACGATCCTCTCGACGCCCAGGATCTTCACATCAAACAACACCCAGGCCCAGATCAACATCAGCCAAAGCATTCCCTACGTGCTCAGCACGATCCAGGATGCGAACGGCAATCTGAGCTTCAACTACGCCTTCACCGATGTGGGCATCATCCTCACCGTCACGCCCCGGATCACCAGCAACGGGTACGTGACACTCGACGTAACTCAGACCGCGAACGACCTTCAGAGCTTCACCAGCTTCAACGCTCCGATCATCAACCAGCGCGAGGCGCAGACCACGGTGAGCGTGAAGGACGGCGAGACGATCATCTTGGGCGGCATCATCCGCAACACGGTGACTACCACCACGAACAAGATTCCCCTCCTCGGCGACATTCCGATCCTCGGCAATCTGTTCAAGAGCACAAGCCACGATAAGGCCAAGACGGAGCTTATCGTGCTTCTGACGCCTCACGTGGTCAAGAACCCGGACGACGCCGCAAAACTGCGCGAGCAGGGCATCAGAGAGCTCAGCCCGGGTACACAGAAGTCCATCCGCAGCGGCATTCCCACGGTCAAAGGGACCACCACGCCGCCGCCGGTAAAGAAAGACGGAGGCACCAAACCGCCACCACCGCTTCGCTAAGTTGGAGGAATACTCATGAATATCAAAACTCTCTTGGTGGCGACTCTCGCCACCGTTTCACTCTTCATTGCCACCCCTGTGGCCCACGCGCAAGGCGGCCAAGGCGGCGGCATGCGTGGCATGATGCGCGGCGCCGGCGGTATGTTTCTGCTCCGTCGCAACGACGTCAGGAAGGATCTGAAGCTCACGGACAAGCAGATTGCCGACCTCACCGCCCTGCAGGAAAAGATGCAGACCGAGATGCGTGAGATGTTCCAAAACGGCGGAGGCGGCGGCGACCGCGAAGCCCTGATGAAGATGGTTCAGGAGAAGATGGCGGCCGCGCAAAAAGAGACGGACGCGATCCTGACCCCTGAGCAGCAGGCCCGTCTGAAGCAGATCAATGTCCAGATCACCGGCAACCGAGTCATCCTGGATCCCGATACTCAGACGAAGCTAAAGCTCACCGACGCCCAGAAGGCGAAGATAAAGGATCTCCAGGAAAAGCAGCAGGCCGCCAACCAGAGCTTGATGGAAAAGATGCGGAACGGCGAGATCGAGCGCGAAGAGCTCACCGCATCGATGACCAAGAACAATGACGCACTCAACGTCGAACTCGGCAAGCTTCTCACCGACGATCAGAAGAAGATGCTTGCCGACATGGCCGGTCCGAAGTTCGACCGCGACCCGGCCGACGATCGCCCAGGTGGCGGATTCGGCGGTGGACTCTAGCCAGCCTAACAAAAAAAAGGGTGCGGGAGAATCCTCCCGCACCCGTTTTTTTTGTTAGCTCAGTTACCGACCAAAAGGGATCGCACTGCGGTCGGTCGCCGGGAACTGCTCCATTGCATTTTTCTCGCCCTCGCAGCAAGCCTCGATAATCCCGCAGACTTCGCATCGAAAGTGCGAGCGCTCCTCCCGTAACGGAAGACCGCATTGTGGACACCTGTTCTCTGAAATCCTAATCATTTGTGACGACCAAGTACCGTTTGGGACCACTGCAATAATACGTGGGACCAACAAGGATGTAAAGGCCTCATTGGTGATAATGCGATGCACTCCGCATAGGCGGGCATATTTTGGGGAACAGTTGCAACAAATAATCGCCAAACAGTAGAAGTTCTCTAACTACGACCATGAACAAACGAATCCTCACCGCCTGCCTCACCGCCACTCTATCGCTTAGCGTTTTATCCGTTCCGAGCGGAATATCCGTCGTGATCGATGGCGACCCCGTGGTCTTTGGCGAAGTAGGGCCGATGCGTGTCCACGGACGTGTACTTGTGCCCCTGCGGGGCGTTCTGGAGAAGATGGGAGCGACTGTCGATTACGATGCCGCTTCCCAGACTGTCTCAGCGGAAAAGGGAGATCGCAAGATCGAGCTCAAGATCGGCGAAGCGTTCGGCCGGATCAACGATCGCGATACCCCGCTCGACGTTCCGGGCAAAATATTCAAGGGCACGACCCTAGTCCCTCTACGATTCATGGGAGCCGCCCTTGGTGCGCGGGTGGATTGGGACGAGATGAAGAGCTCAGTGATGATCACGACGAGCGGTGGCTAGTCCTCTTGTTCGTCGGGATAGGCGACTGGGCCATACACGTTAAACGTGCGGAACACGCGCTCGCCCTTCCCCATAAACTGGTGTCTGGTGCCCGCCACGATAACGCCACTTTCGCCCGGGTGAAGTTCTATATCACCCGACTCCAGCAGGAGCTGTCCCACCCCTTCGACCACGTAGAACACCTGGTCGGAGTGTGGATGGTCGGTTCCGAACTCGCCCGAAGTCTGCCCGTTCTGCAGAACCATCACCGCGACCTGAGTGTTGTCAGTTGTCTTAATAACTTCGAACAGATCGGTCACGCGGGAAACGGTTGCCGCGGAGAAAGTTACTGCTCCAATTTCGCGGCTCATGCCGGCCCGTTGGGGTTCTGAAGAAGAGACGCTCGCCATATTTTCTAGATCGTAAACCATAGCCTTTTCATCAGGGATCTATTCAGAACCCGGCCACGGCGCCGCAAATCATTTCTTCCCTGTTCTACATTCTTACTACGAGACCGCAAAGATGAACCGGTAGCAGCGATTCTTGCTACCGGGACTTATGTCAAAACTTCAAAGTTCCCACCGAAATCGACGGAGTGGAACATGCGCAACAACTTGGCGTCAAATGGCCGTGATCAAGAAGTTTCTCTTCCTCGCCTGTCTCGCCCCGAGCCTTGCCCTTTGCACGACGGTGAGGGTCAACGGAACCGTCATCAAGTTCCCCGACGGGCAGCCGATGACGATGAAGGGTCGCGTTATGATCCCCCTGCGCGGCGTCTTCGAAGCGATCGGCGCGGTCGTTGAATACGATTCGCAAGTCCGTAAGATCGTCGCTCATAAGGGTAACGAGGACGTGGAGCTCAGCATCGGCAACAAAGTCGCTCGGGTTAACGGCGCCGAAGTCATGATGGAAGTCGTCCCTGTCCTCCGCCACCGAAGCACCCTAGTGCCCCTGCGGTTCCTCGTCGAGTCGCTCGGGGGAACGGTGGAATACGATCAGGCGTCCGACACGGTCGACATCACGGCCGGTCCCGGTTAGCCGCAACGAATAGCGCCGCCCATCCGCCCAAAAAGCAAACGCCGCCCAGCGGAGTCACGGCACCCAGGAGCTTGACTCCGGTTAAGGCAAGGGCGTACAGGCTCCCGCTAAACAAAACGATCCCCGCCCCGAACAGGCAGCCGCTGGCTCTTGCAATCTTGCCCTCGAAGCGCGACACTCCCAGCGCCAGAAGACCGAGGGCATGGATGAGCTGATATAGCACGCCCGTTTGGTAGATAGCCATCATGTCCGGCGCCAGGCGCTCCTTAAGCGCATGCGCCCCAAATGCGCCCAGAGCCACCCCAAGAAACCCAAACGCAGCACCGAGGCGAGCAAAGAAGGTCACGGTAAATGGTAGCGCCTTCCAGAATGCCTTGAGGGAGCAACGGAGACTTGGCTTCCAGACTGCATGGAAACCTCCAATCCTCTAACGCTCGAATACTCCCTGTTTCCGCTCAGAGCCCCGACCTCGACAACCTAAACCAAACTATCAGCTTTTCTCCCTCCCGACTCTAAAGAGATTGGCCCCAATGCCAATACATCTACTGATGGCCCGCGCTGCGGCCCATCGCAAACCAAGATGTCGGAAATCCTTTCGCAATCTGAGATCGAAGCGCTCCTGAATTCGCTGAACGCGGAGTCGGAAGCCGCCGCGCCCGCTGCGGCTCCGATCGTGGCGCCCCCACCCCGCCCCGCCACGACTGCCCCGTCCAGTGTCTCCCTGAGGGGCCAGAAGCGAGCCGTCGCTTACGAGGTCTACGATTTCCGCCGACCGGACAAGTTCAGCAAAGACCAACTCCGTACGCTGCAGATGCTGCACGAAACGTTCGCGCGCCTCGCCGGCTCCGGCCTTAGCGCCTACCTGAGATCGCCGGTCAACATCGATCTGATCTCGCTCGAGCAGGTGCCTTACGAAGAGTATCTGCGAAGCATCAATCACTCGGTCTTCACGATCACTTCCCTGCCCCCGCTCACGGGCCAAGCGGTTCTGGAGATGGAGTTCGGACTCGTCTTCTCGATGATCGACCGCATGCTCGGTGGACCCGGGAAAGCGATTAACCGCACCGTCCTCACGGACATCGAGCGGCCCCTAACCCGCCAGATCATCGAACGCATGTTCCAAGCGCTGAAGTCTGCATGGGAAGGCGTGGTTATCGTCAATCCTGGCATGGAGAGCATGGAGACATCCTCCCAGTTCGTCCAGATCGCCCCGCCCAGCGACATCGTCGTCACCATTCTTTTCGAAGTCAAAATGGGCAACCAGCGCTCCGCGATGAGCCTCTGCATTCCCTACCTGGTTCTCAAGCCCATTACCCAAAAGCTAAGCGCCCAGAAGTGGTTTGCCTCGTCCAACCGACGACATGGCGGATCGGCTCGGCGCACCCTTAGCCAACAGATCAACAGCGCGGTCGTCGAGTGTGCGGTCCACCTCGGCAAAGCCAAGCTCCCCGTCAAGCAGTTCATGGCGATGAAGCCCGGCGACATCGTCCGCCTCGATCAAAAGACCGCCGACGACCTCCAATTCCTCGTCGGCAACGTCCCCAAGTTTCAAGGCAAGCCCGCCCTGCAAGGCAAGAAGCTCGTCTTCTCCGTCTCCGACACCATCCAAGAATAAGCCCATGCCCCAGCTCAACAACGAAGTCATCGAAAAGCTTTCCAACTACCAGAATCAAATCTGGCAGACCGTTTCGCTCACCGTCAGCGAGTCGTGCGGCCAAGCCCTCAACTTCGCATCTCCGCTTACCGTGTCGACGCGAACGTCCGACCTGTACGCCGAGCTCGGTTCGCCGATGATGGTGATTCAGTTCGCCTTCGCCAGCATGCCGGAGAACTCCCAGGTCGTCCTCATCCCGCAGGACACGGCCTTGGAATTGGCGTCGTTGGTGCAAGGCGAAGACGTTAACGACATCGACGAGAACGCGATGTCCGATGTCCGCCCCACCCTGGAGGGCATCGTTCAAGGCATCTGCCTCGCCGTCGGCAACATCAAGAACGACACGATCGTCGCGAGCGGCCTCAGCATCCGCTTCCAAATTTTCTCATTCCCGCTCAACCTCCAGAAGTCGCTTGAGCTAGCCCGCACTCAGGTCGCGCTGACCGCGGAAGGCCTTAACGGCATCTGCATTTGGCTCACCGATCCCGAGACCGCGCACCACATCTGCGGCATCCCGATGATCGAGGACGGCGAGGATTCGCCGTTCCCGCAAGTCCAGGCGACGGTCGACGGTGCCAAGCCCGTCAACCCTCAGGATGAGGGCAATGGCCTCGATCTTCTGATGGACATCCCCCTCGAAATCAGCGTCGAGCTGGGCCGGGTGAAGATGCTCGTCAAAGAGGTTGTCGACCTCGGAACCGGTTCGATCGTCGAGATCGAGAAGGCCGCCGGCGAACCCGTCGACGTCCTCGTCAACGGCCGCCTCGTCGCCCGCGGCGAAGTGGTGGTCATCGAAGACAACTTCGGCGTCCGAATCACCGAAATCGTCTCGCCCCAGGAGCGCCTCGCCAAGCTGGGAGAAGCCGCTTAAGTTTATGCGTCGCACCTTTCTGACAACCTTGGCTTTCCTTCCGGCCGCCGCATTCGCGGGCGACCTGCTTGGAACCAAGGCCGACCCGGCCGGATCGTCGAACGGACCAAGCACCAGCCTCGGCCTCGCGCCGATGCTTCAGATGCTGCTCGCGCTCGGCATCGTCCTGGTCCTGCTCAAGGTCCTGCTCCCGAAGCTCCTCACCAAGTTCGGCAAGAAGCTCGTCACCAAGCTCGACGGCGGCATCAAGATCGAGGAGTCGGCCAACTTCCCCGGCGGCACCCTTTACGTCGTAAAGGCGAGAAAGAAGACGCTGCTCGTCAGCGTCGCCTCTTCCGGAGTCACCTGCCTAACCGACCTCACGGAGCCCGATCCGCTCGAAAACCAGCCGACCTTTCAAGAGCTGGTCGAACAAGTCGACACGCCCGAGACTTTCGCCGTAGTCGAGCAACCCGTCGACCAGACGGCAACCCACCGAGCACTAGAACGCCTCCGTCGGCTCACCGGTTAACCCCATGCGCATGCCCTCTTTGATCAAGCTGCGCCTGCTAAGTGGCATGGGTTTCCAACCCATGGTGTCACGGCTTTTCAAGCCGTGGCCCTCTGCCAAGTCGGAGAACAGGGGCTCCAAACCCCTGACACCACGGGTTAAAAACCCGGGCCACGGATCCCGCCTTCTTAAACCGATTCTCTTACTGATCGGCATCTTCTTGCTCGTGGTCGCCGCCGCGCCTCAAACGCTCCCGGCTCTCCCGAAAATCAGCGTCGGGCTAGACACCGCGAAAGGCACGACCGACGTCGCCTCCACGCTCCAGATTCTCGCCTTAATGACGGTCCTCAGCATCGCCCCCGCGATCCTGATCCTCACCACCGCCTTCACCCGCATCGTCATCGTCTTCTCCTTCGTACGGAGCGCGCTCGGCACGCCGAGCATCCCGCCGAACCAGGTGATCATCGGCCTCAGCCTGTTCCTCACGTTCTTCGTGATGGGCCCGACGTACAAGCGCATCAACGAAGACGCCCTCCAGCCTTACCTCAAGAAGGAGATCAAGATGGAGGTCGCGATGGACCGCGCGAGCAAGCCGATGCGCGAGTTCATGCTCCGCAACACCTACAAGTCCGACCTCACGCTGTTCCTGAACATCCGCCGCGAGCGCCCGCAGACCCGCGAGGACGTCAGCCTCCTCTCGCTCATCCCCGCGTTCATCATCAGCGAGCTCAAGACCGCCTTCATCATCGGCTTCTACATCTTCGTGCCGTTCCTGATCATCGACCTCATCGTCGCGTCGGCCCTCATGAGCATGGGCATGATGATGATGCCGCCCACCGTCGTCGCCCTCCCCGCCAAGCTCCTCGTATTCGTGTTGGCGGACGGCTGGAGCAACCTCGTGTCCGCGCTGGTCGGGGGGTACCGCTAGGTGAATCAGGGCACCGTCCTCGAGCTGTCGCGCCAGGCGATGCAGGTCGCGCTGATGGTCTCGCTGCCGATCCTGGCGGTGTCCCTCTTCCTGGGCCTGGCCGTCAGCGTCTTCCAAGCGATCACCCAAGTTCAAGAGATGACCCTCACCTTCGTGCCGAAGCTCCTCGGCATGGCGATCATCATGTCGCTGATGGGAAGCTGGATGCTGACCACCCTCGTCGGCTTCACCACCCAATGTCTGCAACGGATCGCAACGGTCGGAGGCGGCTGATGTTAGGGAGTCGTGGCCACCGACTTGATCGCGCTGATCGAACCCTGCGCGATGTTGTCCAGGTAACCCTGAACGGTGTACTCCCGAACCTCCGATGTGCCCGCGACCAGCGGCGCGGTGGTGTCGGTGAAGCTTGCCGACAGCGAGACACCCAGGGTGAGCCATGCGCCGCCGTTTTGCCGCATCTTGATCTGCAGAGCGGGGTACCCGGCCTTCTTGCAGCGAAGCCGGACCTGACTTGCGCCAAGCGCCTGAATCGTCTGGACGAGCGGGTTGCCCAGGCTGCCCGAAGGCGACGAGATCCCCATCGCCTCCTCGATGGCGGGCGTCATCGCCGGGTCGGCCTTCAACTGCCCCACGATCAGCCGCGCGAACGCCTCCCCGCCCACCACGGACCCGAGCGGGATCGGCGGCAGCGCGGGCAGCACGGGGGCGGCCGGGACCACCGTGCCCAGCGCCCCGCTCAGCCAAATCTGCTGGTAGGCGACCAAATTCGAGGCGTAGTTCTTGGCCTGGTCGGCTGCGTCGGCCAAGTTCAACACAAGCGCTGCGAACGAGTCGATCTTGGCGAGATTCCCCACCGTCAGGATGGACGGAAAGGTCGCCGCGTAGTTATGCGCCTCGGTTTTGAAAGTCGCCCACCAAGGTATCTGGGCGGTCCGCGAGTCCGGGTAATAGCCTGGCATGATCAGGAGAATATCACTTCCGCAAGGGTCTGTCAAGCGCCATTCTGTTATTTCACTAATCCCGGTCGGGAAATTGGTTCTCCCACTAGTGATTTAAGATTTCGCTGGCGGGAAGTTATATTGCTTCTTCGGTATTTCGTTGTTCCGCATCGGGAACTCCGAACTCCAAAGTCTGAAAGCCAAATTCCCACCGAGGAGCTGCACATTGACTGATGCCCTCCTCTACGCCTTCCTCCTGGTCTTCGTCCGATGCTCGGCGATGCTCCTCGCGTCGCCCGTCTTCGGCGCCCAGAACACGCCGCTGCCCGTCCGCATCTTCACCACCCTCAGCATCAGCGCCGCGATCACCCTCGTCGTCAACCCCGCCAAGACCGCCGCGCCCCACGACATGGGCGCGTTTGTGATGGCGATCGCCAACGAAGCCGCCGCCGGCATCCTCCTCGGCTTCTTTATGAACCTCGTGATGCAGGCCGCCCAGTTCGCGGGCTCGATCATGGACATGCAACTCGGGCTCTCGATGAGCCAGATACTGAATCCGGTCAGCGGCGTGCAGGTCACCATCCTTGCCCAGTTCAAATTCATGCTCGGCACCGTGCTGTACCTCTGCATGAACGGCCATCACGAGCTGCTGAGCGCGTTCGCGAACAGCTACCGCACGATGCCCGCGCTCGGCGTCTCGACGATGCCCGCGCTGGGCGCGAATCTGCTTTCCCTGATCGGCGGCCTGTCCATTTTGGCTCTGCAGATCGCCGCGCCGGTGATGGCGGTCAGCTTGGTGGTCGACGCCGCGCTCGGCCTCATCAGTAAAGCAGTTCCCCAGATGCAGGCCATGCTCGTTGGCGCGCCCGCGAAGATCATGATCGGCCTCGTCGCCCTCTCCGTGGCCCTCCCCGCCCTCGCCACCGGCATCCAAAGCGGCGTCGGCTACGGCATGGACTCTCTCACTAGGGTGTTTTCGATGAAGGATGGAGGGAAGGCGAGGTGAGAACTGGCATCGCTTTATCCTCACGCCCCGTTCTCACGACCTCTATCTCGCGAAGGACGAATCCCTAAATGCCCGAATCCGCCCAGGAAAAGACCGAGGACGCAACCCCCCGCCGCCGACGCGACGCGCGGCGGAAAGGCACCGTCGCCAAGTCGAACGACCTCACGAGTGCGCTCGTCGTATTCGCGCTTTTGATGGTCCTCCCCACCGCGATCGGCATGCTCGGCACCGGCTTCATGACGGGAATCAAGACCGGCCTGACGAATATCCCAACCTCCACCGACATCCGCGCCATCGGCGGCCGCAGCCTCAGCATTCTCCAGCCCGCCTTCGGTGGCCTGCTCCTCATCATCGCGACCGCGATGGCGGTCGGCGTCGCCTCCAACCTCGGCCAAGTCGGCTTCGTTCTCAGCGCGGAGGCCCTCACCCCGTCTTTCAACAAGCTCAATCCGCTCAACGGCCTCAAGAAGCTCTTCTCCCGCCAATCGGCCTTCGAAGGCATGAAGGCCTCGCTCAAGAGCGGAATCTTCATCTTCCTCGCCTGGTCCGTCATCTCCGCGAACTGGAACACCCTCTTCGGCCTCGCCTACCTAACCCCGCTCGCGGCGCTCGCCGCGATGGCCGAGCTGATGCGCGCGATCGCCTTCAAGGTCGCCCTCGCCTGGCTCGCCCTCGCTGCCCTGGACTATTTCTTCCAGCGAAAGCAAGTCAACCAGCAGCTCAAGATGACCAAGGAAGAGGTCAAGCAGGAGATGAAGGACGCGGAGACCTCGCAAGAGATGAAGATGGCGATGCACCGCCGCCGCCGGCAACTCTCGAAGAGGCGCCTGTCCGAGGCGATGCGAAACGCCAGCGTCGTGATCACGAACCCAACCCACTTCGCTGTCGCCATCAGCTACGAGGCGGGAAAGGATCACGCGCCGACCGTCGTCGCGAAAGGCCAGGACTTCATGGCCGCCCGCATCAGGGAGTTGGCAAGCGAATACAAGATCCCGCTCGTCCCGAATCCGCCTCTCGCGAGGACGCTCTACAAGAAATGCGAAGTTGGAGACTACGTGCCTCGCGAGCTCTTCCAAGCCGTCGCGGAGGTCTTGGCGTACGTGTACAGAACGCTAAACAAACTGCGCGCCAGTGTGTAAGCGACCGATGCGAACTCCAGTCCGAATATGGACCCTGGGCTCAGCCCGCCGAGTCCAACCTACAGACCCAGCGCTTCCCGAACCGAAGGATCGCGCCGCAATCGCTCGACCGCTCTCGACACTCGCTTCCGGCAATTCATGGCTGTTAAGTCCGACGCCGCCGCGATCTCGTCGAAGCTCATTTCCATCGAGAAGCGCATGTACATCAATTCGCGATCGACGACGTTCAATTCGCCCAATCCATGCTTGATCGCATCGACTTCCGGCGCAGATTCGGCGGGGTGAGCGTGCTCGCTCAGGTTGTCGAGAGAAGTCTCCGTTAGCTTCCTCGACGACTCTCGCCGATACCAACTCCGAATCGAGTTGCGAGCGAAACCGCTGACCCAAGCCTCGATCGGCCCGCGCGAATCGTCGTAGTGATCCAGTCGCTGGAGCAGGTCCACCATGCACTCTTGCGCCAGGTCGTCCGCCTCTGACGAGTCGAGTCCGGCGTGCCGGAATCTCGTTAAGAGAATGGACCTTGCCTGATTCGCAAAAGGCTCTCGGTCACCCACGATTGTGGCGGTCATGCCGCCAAAAATTAATCTGTTCTGCATAAACCCCTACCCCTCGAAACAGAGCGCCGCAGCGCTGGCAGACCTTACGCAAAAGGCCTCGCAATTTTCCCTGCCATCAGCGTATCGTTCTTGCGAAGCCGTTTTGTGACTTCCTTTAAGAAGATTAATAAAAGACCAGCACAAATACTGTGGTCGCCACTACACGCTTGGGCCACTAACTCTAATAGAGGGCTCTTGCGCTAAAGGGACAGTAAGATTACGGGGACGATTCTGACCTAATTGAATCCATGCGGTCACAATCGGCACGGGACCCGACAATGAATAGGCGGAGCGGGAAGAACGATCAAGTTTAGGTCAACGAAGCTCCAGGTGAATTTGTGAGCGAAGAGAAATGCAAATGAACTCGACGGAAGCGATGGCGTGCGAAGAAGTACGCGATCTGCTGTACCTCTTCATCACGAACGAGTTGGAAGAGGAATTCCACTCCGTGTGCGACCACCTGGTCCATTGTCGCGAATGCCGGAAAGCGATGGCCGAGCATGTGAAGCTGAGTGGCTCCCTAAGGAATGCCGTGCGCGCTTCGGATCTCCGCTACTATTCGCGTAACAACTGATCGGTCCCGGCTCCTGTAGAATCAAACCATGCCCATTGCGCGAACGGACCACGAGTCCTGGAAGCGCATGGTATTGCGATCCATGCCCCCACCGGCGTGGCTCGGAATCGACGCGCCCTCGGCGGACGTCGTCCTCAGTTCCCGCGCGCGCCTGATGCGGAATCTCCAAGGCTTCAAGTTTCCGCACACCGCGCTGCCCACCGAACTTGAATCGATAGAAAAACAGATCCGGGAAGCCGCGAGGGCGACCGGAATCGAGTTCGAAATCTTCCGCCAGATCTCCAACGCCGAGCGCGAGTACTTGGTCGGATGCCGCCTTGTCTCGACGGATTTCGAGTGGTTCCAGCCCGGACGCTCCGTGCTGATCGACAAGGCTCGATCGCTAGGGGTGATGATAAACGAGGAGGATCACCTCCGAATCCAGGCGTTGACTCCTGGGTGGTCCGTCGAATCCGCCGACGCCGCCGCCCGAAGCTGCGTCGAGGCGCTCGGCAAGAACCTGGAGTTCGCCCGCTCACCGCACTACGGCTGGTTGTCTGCCTCCCCGTTCAACGCAGGGGAGGGCCGCCGCCTGTCCGTAATGCTTCACCTCATCGGGCTCGCCCAGGCAAAGCGACTCCCAACCGTCCTAGCAGCCCTGACCCAAGAAGGAATTACCGCCCGCGGACTCTTCGGAGAATCCAGCCGCGCGGTCGGCGCTTTTGTCCAGGTAAGTCTCGTCAACGGCGATCGAAGCGAAATCATCGGGGCTGTGGACTACCTCGTCAGCGCGGAGCGCGAAGCCCGTTCGCACCTGGAAAGAAGCTCGATCGAAGCCAGAGCCCAGCAAGCGGTCGAATTCGCCATCGCCTCTTCCACCCTCTCTTTGGGAGACGCCCTGAGAATTCTGGGCTGGATCCGCTGGGCCGCCGCCGCGCAGATCGAGGGCTTCCCAAAAAGCGTTCGCAGCGTCGACCTCCTACTCACCACTCTAGAACTGCGAGGCGACGCCCAAGAACCAAAAGCCCCCCAATATCGAGCCGAATATTTACGCAGGGCTTTGGAGGCCTGATGGCCGAGCCGCGGACATCGTGAGGTGACAGGGGGGGGTGAGGAACTTAGGAGGGACTCCGTAGTGGCATGGGTTTTGAACCCATGGTGTCACGGCTTTCCAAACCGTGGTCTCCGCCAAATCCGGAAACAGGGGTTGCAAACCCGTGAGACCGCGGTTTAGCCCTTGGCACGAACTCTCTGCTCTTGCTCACCTATCCACCCCACTCACCCAAATCGTCCGCTCAACAAAGACCCCCCGGTTGCGCTTTCCGAACGAAGATGCCATAATGAACTCTTGCGGAGGCATCCAAGCATTTGATCTACGTCAACGTCCAGCCTAACGAATCGATCGACTCGGCGCTCAAGCGCTTCAACATGAAGCTACAGCAGAGCGGTCTGCTCAGAGAGCTGAAAGAGCACTCGCATTACGAGAAGCCCAGCGAGAAGCGCCGCCGCCTCGCCCGCCGCCGAGCGTCCCGACAGTAGGTCCGCGCAACTCTAGCCCCACAGCGCGAGTCTGAAGACCCAAGTGTCTATGAAATTGTCACCGAGCGGCCGTTCCGATCTAAGCCACTCGTGCCCGCCCGCCTCAGTGCCTCCCTCTGCCGACACCCAGCTCGCAGCGTCGCGAAGCTGACCGTCCGCACGCACCATGGAACCTCCTAGTCGCCACGATATCACGATCACCAACGACACCGATATCCGCGCCCCGCGGACGTTAATCCGCCGCGCCATCGAAGCCACCCTCGATCTCCACAACCAAACCGGAGAGATAGACGTGATGCTCACCTCCGATGAGGAAATCCGCGAGCTCAATGCCAAGTTTCGCAAGGTCGACGAAGCGACCGACGTGCTCAGCTTCCCTGGCGGCAACTACAAAAACGCTCCCCTCGGCGACATCGCCATCTCCGTCGAATACGCCGAGCGGCAAGCCACGGCGAGGGGCGTGTCCCTCACGCACGAGTTGGCCTTTCTGGCCATCCACGGCACCCTCCACCTTCTAGGCTTCGAGGACGAAACCGACGAAGAGCGCGCCGAGATGATCGAAGAAATGAACCG
>JBBSFL010000024.1:0-18388 GCA_038238735.1 Fimbriimonadales bacterium
AAAGCATAACTCGTTCGTGCGTTGCGATATGGAGGCCTCGGCCTACACCGAGCGAACCATGAATCTTGTGACGAAGGCGCTTGAACATGTGGGCCACACCGGCTTCGTGCTCCAGAGCTATCTCAGAAGGACGGACGACGATTTGTCGCACGCGATTGGCCTCCGAGCGCGGGTCCGGCTTGTCAAGGGCGCGTACCTGGAGCCTGCCACGGTGGCATATCCCGACAAGAAGGTCGTCGATGAACACTATGTCGCTCAAGCCAAACGACTGTTAAAAGATGGCTTCTATCCCGCGATCGCGACTCACGATGAGAAGATCATCAAGACGCTGAATGCATTTATCGCGGAGGAGAGGGTCGACAAGGCCTCTTTCGAGTATCAGATGCTCTTCGGCATCCGGCGCGACCTGCAGGAGAAGCTGCTTGCGGACGGCTACAACGTCCGGGTCTACGTCCCGTTTGGCAGCTCGTGGTATCCGTACTTCACTCGGCGGCTTGCCGAACGTCCGGCGAACGCGTTCTTTATCTTAAAGTCGATGTTCAAGGGCTGATGCTTCTAGCAGTTTGTGCCTGGAATGATGGCTATCGTCTTCTAGAGGGCGGAGACGCCGTAGCGTAAAAGGAAGTGTCGGCAACCCTACTACTTCTTCCGCTCTTGCTCCGTTCGAAGACGCCGGTCGATCCAGCTGCTTACTTGCGGGCAACCGTTTACTTCGCAACGAGCGCTGATGGGCGGACGATTACGACGATGCTTTAGCAGTCAAGATCGCACGTCCCGCGAAGCTCATCAAGCTCCTGCCGAACCTCGAGAATCCTCGGGGCGACGAGGAGCCTGCAGGTTGGCGCTCGTGGGGCTGGATTACCATCGTTCGCCGCGACGGCTCGAAAATCGAGGTGTCGTTCCCTCCCAACCCACGAGTGTTCTCCGTCAAGGGCCGTTCGGGCGACTATCATTCCGACCCGGGCCTCGCCCACTATCTACGCCGCGTAGAAGCTAGACGATCCGCAGACTAAGTCAGTAAACGGCGATCGCTTCGATCTCGACGTCGGCACCCTTCGGCAATCCCGCGACCGCCACCGTCGACCGGGCAGGTGGCTCGGTTCCGAAGAACTCGGCGTAAACCTCGTTTACGGCCGTGAAGTGATCCATCGAAGAAAGAAAAATTGTGGTCTTGACCACGTTGTCCATTGTAAGCCCCGCGCTCGTAAGCACGCCTCGAAGGTTCTTGAGGCACTGCTCCGCCTGAAGGCGCACCTCGCCCGTAATCAAGTCACCGAGAGGGGTCAGCGGAATCTGGCCGGAGCAGAACAGAAAGTTGCCGGAGGCTCGGACGGCCTGGGAATAAGGACCGATCGCGCCGGGCGCTTCGTTAGTCGAGTGGACTTCGCGGTGCATGAGGAGAAGTTACCCCTCATCACCTCGATCACCAAACTCACCCCCTCTCCCCTATCACAAAGGGCCCGGGTAACGTCGGAATGTGAGCAAGCGAGTCGTGTCCGTTTCCCTCGGCAGTTCCAAGCGCAATAAGTCGCAGGAAGTTGAGATCCTGGGCCAGCATTTCAAGATCGAGAGAATCGGAACCGACGGTGATTTGAAGCGATTTGCCGAGATGTTCAAGGACCTCGACGGCAAGGTCGACGCCTTGGGCGTCGGTGGAGCGGACATATATGTCGTGGTTGGCAAGAAGCGGTATGCGTTCTCGCAAATATTGAAGCTGGTCGGGGGAGCCAAGAAGACTCCGGTCGTGGACGGCAGCGGCCTGAAGCACACGCTGGAGAGAGAGACCGTCGAAACCCTCCAGCGCGAGGGGACCGTGGATTTCACCAAGGAAACGGTGCTGCTGGTCTCGGCCGTGGACCGCTTCGGGATGGCGCAGGCGCTGGACAAGATCGGCGGCAAGATCATCTACGGCGACCTCATGTTCGGCATCGGTCTGCCGATCCGGCTCAACAGCTATAAGGCAGTCAAGCGCCTCGGCGCCATCGTTCTGCCGCTCATCACCAAGCTCCCGTTCAAGTGGTTCTATCCGACGGGCGAAAAGCAGGACCAGCGCAAGCCCAAATATCCCAAGGTCTGGGCCGAAGCAACCTTGATCGCCGGAGACACGCTCTTCATCAAACGCTACGCCTCGGACGACCTGAAGGGCAAGACGATCCTCACCCAGACGGTTCGCAAGGCGGACCTAGAATGGCTCACCAAAGCCGGCGCGCGCAGGGTAATCACGACCACGCCGGTTATGGGAGGCGAGACCTTCGCCACAAACGTGATGGAGGGCGTGATCGTGACTCTGAAGGGCAAACGTCCGGAGGCGATGACGGAGCAGGACTACCTCGACACTCTCAAGAAGCTCGACTGGAAGCCCAATGTGATCGAGCTGAATTGGTAACGCTTTACGGGCTGGCGCAGCCGCTGGCGCTTTACTTTCGCCCTCCCTCAAACTTCCCAGGTATCTTCCGGTTCTCGGTCAATATGACTCGTTTCGGCTTTATCATCCATCCGCTGAACGCAAAGCAGATCGCGCGCAAATATCCGCTCGCGAAGTTCTTCCCCGATAACTGGATTGAGGCTTTCGCTCGCAAGAAGGCGCCCGTGCTGATGAGCAAGATCACGGGCATTCGCTCGATTACCGGCGCGGAAACGGAGGGTTGGTTCATCGGCCTCCCGTTCACCCCGAACCAAATGGTGAAGACCGTCCCGATCGAGGAGGTCTACAACAAGATCGCGAAATGTGGCGACCTCGCTGCCGATCTTGGTGCCGACATTCTTGGCCTCGGCGCGTTCACGAGTGTGGTCGGGGACGGAGGCGTCTCGGTCGCCCAACGCACCAAGATCAAGGCGGTTACGACTGGCAACTCCTATACCGTCGCCACCGCAATCGAGGGCACCCGGAAGGCGTGCGAGCTGCTCGACATCGACCTCGCCAACGCGATGCTTGCCGTCGTCGGCGCAACCGGTTCGATCGGCCGAACCTGCGCCAAGGTGCTTAGCCGATCTTTTGGCCACACGATCGTGATTGGGCGAGATTTGGATCGCACGCAGGCCCTGGCCGACGAATTGCCGAACGCGACCGCGTCGGTCGACGTGCAGGACGTGCGGCAGGCCGACGCGATCGTCACCGTAAGCTCTGCCGGCAAAGAGCTGATCATGCCCGACTTTCTCCGACCGGGAGCAGTGGTCTGCGACGTGGCGCGCCCTCGGGATGTGAGCGTTCGGGTCAGCAAGGAGCGACCCGACGTGCTGGTTATCGAGGGCGGGGTCATTCGCGTGCCCGGCAATGTCGAATTCAATTTCAACTTCGGATTTCCCGACAAGATGGCCTACGCCTGTATGAGCGAGACCATGATTCTGGCCCTCGAGGGCCGTATCGAAAATTTCACTCTGGGGAAGGACGTGACCGTGGAGCAGGTCGACGAGATCAACCGCCTCGCTCACAAGCACGGCTTTGAACTTGCGCAATTTCGGTCCTTCGAGAGAGCGGTCGACGACGCCGCGATCCTGCGCGCCAGGGCGGCCCGCCGAAAAGCGGACTCGGCTGCAGCCTAAAACGCTCGCCAAAGCTGGAACCCCGCCACTCCCCCGTCCGCCCAACTCGGCATGAGCGCCCAAGAGAAGCGCCAGCCTGCCCAGCAACAGTCCAGACGCCCCGGCCACGAAGTCGAGATGGATCCGCCGCCGCAGTATGATCGCGAGTCCTATAAAGGCTCAGGGAAGCTGGAAGCAAAGCGGGCGATCATCACTGGGGAGACAGCGGCATCGGCCGCGCGACGGCGATCCTTTTTGCCAAGGAAGGGGCGGACATCGCGATGGTCTATCTGGAGGAGGCGAAGACGCTGCGAAGACAAAGGAGACTCGTTGAGGCGCAAGGCAGGAAGTGCCTCACATTGGCGGGCGACGTTGGCGACGAAGCGTTTTCGAAGAAGGCCGTCGCGCAAGTAGTTAATGAACTTGGCGGGTTGGATGTCCTCGTGAACAATGCGGCCGAGCAGCATCCGCAAAAGTCGATCGAAGACATTACAGGCGAACAGCTCGAAAAAACCTTCCGGACAAACATTTTCGGCTACTCCCACATGGTCAAGCATGCGCTTCCTCATTTGAAGGAGGGAAGCACGATCGTCTGCACAGCGTCCGTCACGCATTACAAGGGTTCGCCCGAACTTCTGGACTACGCATCGACCAAAGGCGCGATCGTGGCGTTCGTTCGGTCCCTGTCAGGCAGCCTCGCGGAGAAAGGGATCAGGGTGAACGGCGTCGCTCCAGGTCCGATCTGGACACCTCTCATTCCGAGCACATTTCCTCCCAAAAAGGTTAAGGAATTCGGGACCAATACTCCGCTGAAGCGGGCTGGCCAGCCGGTAGAGGTCGCCACCTGCTTTGTATTCCTAGCCTCCGAGGACAGCTCCTACATGACGGGACAGATGCTGCACCCAAACGGCGGCGAGATCGTGAATGGTTGACCTCGACTTCACCGGCAAAGTCGCGTTCATTACCGGCGGCAGCTCGGGCATCGGCTTGGGCGCTGCCTTGGAACTTGCCCGACGCGGAGCGCAGGTTGGCATCTTCAGTCGCAATCAAGAGTCGCTCGACCAGGCGAAACGGCGCTTGCACGAGATCGGCGCGGCGACGGAATGCTATGCGGGCGACGTGTCCGACGCCAAAGCGGTGAAGCAGGCGATTGACGACTGCGCGGACCGGTTCGGCGGGCTCGATATTGTTTTCGCCAATGCAGGCATCAACGGCGTGCGGGCCCCGATTGGGGAGATCGCCGAGGACGAGTACGACCTCACGATGAACGGCAACCTGAAGGGCACGATCCTGACCGTCCAAGCCGCAGTGCCCCACCTCAAACAGCGTGGGAAGGGTGCCGTCCTCGTTACGTCCAGCGTCAACGGCAACCGCATCTTCAGCAATACCGGCGCAACGGTGTACTCGATGTCGAAAGCGGGCCAGGTGGCGATGGTCAAAATGCTTGCCATCCAACTTGGTCAGCACAAGATCCGTGTCAATGCCATCTGTCCTGGCGCGATCGATACGAATATCGGCGAGAACACAGAGCAGCGCCACACGGAAGAGATCAAGATGCCGATGGAACTTCCGGAGGGAGAAATTCCCCTGACCGGCAAGGAGCCGGGCTCGATTGAGCAGGTTGGACGCCTGGTCGCGTTCTCGCGTCGGACATGGCCGACTACATTAACGGGGAGGTCGTGTACATCGACGGCGGTCAGTCTCTCGTCCGGGGTTGATGGGTTGCTTGCGGGAGGGGCAGTAATGCTATGCCTGCCAGCGGGAAGCCGGCGCTCCCAGCTATCCGTCTACCATTTGGAGCCAAAATAACTCGGATCGAGCGCTCATTCCGTCGAGCTACACCGACTTCATGAGTTGCCGGATCGCCCCGAGGTGAAAAGCCATGTGCGGCAGAGTCGCCAAGGTCGAATTCATCAAATCCTGTTCCACTTCAGCGGGCAGATCCTCGATCCCTTTCACCAACTTCGCGTATTCCACCTGAATCTCGCGCTGCAATTCCGTCCATACCGCCTCGTCGAATCGGGGCTCGACCCAACTCGATTCCCAGTCCCCCTCAGGCTCCGGAAACCCGAAATTGCCATTCACCCCGCGAAGGGCAAACAAGGCGTGGTTCGCGTGGGCGGCAATCGACGCGATCCCCGGACCGGGCACCCTGCCCGCATCCTTGGCCGACAGCGCAGCCAACGACGGAAAGATGGCTTCACGACCCTGAACGAACCAGGTGTAATTCAAACCCTCGGGCACTCCGAAGAACACTTCGCGCAGGAGGACTAGAAGGGCAGGTTTGAAGTCGGCCATCGTTTCACTATGTCCTAGAATCTTTAACCTAGGCGGAGCGGCGTGTACACTCCGCGGGTGCGCACCCTTACCGTCCTTAGCGTTGCCTTCCTCGCGATGTCCAGTCTTGCCGGACCTCCTCGCCACTCGACACGGCCGAAGGTCGCTCAGATGCTTAGCCAGATTAAGAGTCTCCTCCAGGCAAAAGCGGATCGCTACCCCGCAGTTCGCGGGAGCAAAAGCTACCTTCAAGTCGGGTCGATAACGCAAAGCGGCATCGAGTGCATGTCGTTCGCCGGAAATAAGCGCGACAGCCACACCGAAAACTTTGGTTTTCAATGGTCGAACGTCGCATCAACTCGGGCGGACGGAAAGACGGTGATCATCCGCTTGAAGAAACCCGTAGATGTGCACCTGAATACGGACATGGACGGGCAGAATCAACACCAGGTCGGTCTCGAAACCAAGATTACGTTCGATTTCTCCCGCGAGTCGGATTCCAAGGAATGCAACAGAAAGCTAGTGCGTCTGTTTAGGGCACTCGGAATAAACGCGCACTGAGTCGAGGGCCCGGGCCAATCCTCCCCTTACTTCTCTTTATCGTCCGGATCTAGCGCAACGACCAGAATATCGATCGTCCGAAGTTGCTTCACGAGGTCGCTGATGATCGAGCCCTTCATGATCTCGCCCATGCGAGAGCGGGATGAGTGGCCAACTACTAGTTGCGTCACATTGTTCTCCCGGGCGTAACGGACGATCTCTTCGGTCGCGTTGCCGCGCAGGGTCACCGTGGGAATCCCAAGCCGCTCCGCGAGGATGAAGTCGTCCCGGATGAGTTTCTTGGTCTGTGCGTCTGCGCCCTTGTCCTCGACGAACACCACGACGCCGTCGGCGTGAGTTCGCTGGCTTAGTCGCCAGCCCTTGCGCACGAGGCGCAGGGAGGCACGGGTGGGGCTTAGGCAGATCATGACCTTGTCCCGGGTCGCCCAAGGCTTTTCGATCTTGGCGCCCTTCCGGAACTGTTCGACGTCGTGGTCGATGCGGCCGGCCACCTCGCGAAGGGCGATCTCGCGCAGGGCACTGAGAATTCCTTCCGTAAACCAAGCCGGCGTCGCGCCGCCGCTGACCTGCACGTCGCCGCGTTCGACTCGGTTCAGCAGCGCGCGGGACGTAAGGTCGACCATCTCGACCTCCTCCGCCTCGCGGAAGATGCGGTCCGGAATCGTCTCTTCTACGCGGACGCCGGTGATGTCCTTCACCGAATCGTGGAGGCTCTCCAAATGGCGCACGTCCATCGTTGAAATGACATTGATGCCCGCGTCCAGGATCCTTTCTACCTCGGCCCAACGAGCTCGTTGCCCGTCGGAAGCCTGCAGACGATCCACAAGAACGCTGTCGGGGCGGCGAGCGATGAGCTTGTCGACGTCCAGCACCGGAAAGCCGCTCTCGTCGATCGTGGGGATGGACTCAAAGCCGTCGAGTTGCTCCTCGATCGCCTTGCGGCCGCGGACTTCGATGGCTCCGATGACGATGTCTTGGCCGCGCGACTTTCGCCGATGTGCTTCATCGAGCATGGCAAAGGTTTTGCCCACACCCGGCGCGTAGCCGAGGAAAATCTTGTGCTTGCCGCGCTCGGCTGCAGTCGCGCCAGTCGGCGCTGTGGAGGAAGAGGTCTTATCGGGCATGTTCTTCGGTCAGTTCTACGGTCAGCATCGTGTCGAGCCATTTCTGAAGGCTGCTGGACAGGTCCTCGATCCGCAAGAGATTATCGGGCGGCAACGCCGCGTTTTGCCAGAGGTAGTTGGCCAGCGCCTCTTCGCACATCGCCTGCCAGAAGCGTTCGCCGCCTGGCACTTCCTCGGAGTCCGTGTAAGCCTTCACAAGTTCGATCACGTACGCGGGCAAAACTACGGTGCACACTGCAGAATCGGCATTCGGCTGGCTCACGCGGAATTTGGTGGTAATCGTGTCGTCATCGTCGGGCGGGTGATTTCCGGGATCCTCGAGTTCGAACGAGAATCCATTGATCGTGGTTCGTGTGAATTCACGGCAAACCATGCCGATGGGAACGGCGGACATCCGGCGCACGGGTCGCTCGATGGCCGACTTCACAGCGAGCCGTAGAGTGTCAGCTGTGAACGGCTTGCGCAAAAAATCCGACGCCCCCGCCTGTATCGCTTCGAGAGCTAAGTCGATCGTCCCGAATGCGGTGATGAGAATCAGCCGGGTCTCCGGGTTGACCTTGTACATCTCCCGCTGAACGTCGATCCCGGACATTCCCGGCATCCGCTGGTCGAGGAGTACCAGGTCGAAGTCGGCGCCTTTCCCGAACTTCTGGAGCCCCTCTTGGCCATCGCCCGCGGTTTCCACTTCGTACCCCGCATGTTGCAGGGTGAGCCGGATCATCATCCGGATATTGGTTTCGTCATCGACGATGAGAATGCGTCCGCTCAAACTTTGTCTTCTCCACGGGCGGGGCGTCGCTCGATGGGTAATTCGAACGAGAAAGTCGATCCTTCTCCTAACACGCTCTCTGCTTTCATACGTCCGCCGTGCGCCTCCACGATCGTCTGACTGATCGAAAGGCCGAGTCCAGCTCCTCCGCCGGTAGCGCCCGGAACTTGAACGAACCGTTCAAAAATCCGAGACAGATACTCCGGTGGAATGCCTTCGCCCGTATCTTGCACTTCAAAGCGTACTTGATCCCCGATGGCAGATGCGCGAAGCGTCACGCGCCCGTTACCAGGTGTGTGCCGAATCGCATTGTTCGCCATGTTTGTGAGCACCCGAACCAACTGACTGCGATCGGCGCGAACAAAGCCCAAATCCCCCTCGAATTGGGTCTCAAGGCTTACGCCCTTGGCCTTTGCCGCCGCCTTCAATCCCGAGGCGGTCATCTTCAAAAGATCTTCTGGCGGAACCAGTTCAAGCCGCGGGGGCGTGTTGCCCGCTTGCAGACGAGTTAGGTCCAGCAGTTCCCGCATCAGCTTGTCGAGACGCTCTAGGTCCTGCTGCTGCACCTTGACGATCTCGATCTGTTCCGGAGTCAGCGGCCCCGCCGCGCCCTCCATGAGAAGTTCGCTGGACAAGAGCAGGGAAGTGACCGGCGTTCGAAGCTCGTGGGAGGCAACCCCGATGAACTCCGTCTTCAGGCGGTCGAGCTCTCGCATGTGGGTGACGTCTTCCAGCACGGCCACCGATCCAAGCAGAACACCGTCGGCATCCTTCATCGGAGTCGCCCGCAGCCTATATGTCCGGTTTGTGTTGCCAACTTTAATGGGCACTAGTGCTGTCTCGTCTTCCGAAGCGGACACCGCGTCATCCTGAATCGCCCGTTCGATTGCGCTGACGATGCGCTTGTCTCCGATGTGCTCGACGATCGGCGAGCGCGGAGAGGCGGGCGCCGGGCCGAACAGGCCTTCAGCCGCCCGGTTAAGATGGATGATGCGCCCCTTCGCGTCGCTGACAACGACGGGGTCGTAGAGGCTCGCAAGTGCCGCGTCGGATGTGGCTTCCGCCCTCTGGAGCCGACGCTCTTCCTTCTGCCTCGCTTCGAGCAGGTTTTGAGCCATTGAATTGAAGCTTTGCGCGAGCGCCCCGATCTCGTCCTTGCGCCGAGCTTGGATGCGCTCGTGAAGATTGCCTTGCCCGATCCGCTCCGCACGTTCCGCAAGCTCCTTCAGTGGCGTCAGGACGACCCGCACCATGCGCAATGTAAGGACGACCGCCAAGACAAGGGCCCCGAGGGTGATCCCCAAGCTCCATGTCGCGGCACGCCGAACGTCGGCTTTGACCGTGTAACTCTCCCGAACGATTGCGTCGCGGTTTTCTTGAAAGAACTGGGCTGCTATCGCGTCCATCCCGACAAGGGCCGGCTCCAGCCGATCCGAATAAAACTGGGAGCGAAGATCGCTCGTGGCGTCGGGGGATGCCAAATATCGCTCGACGACGGCACGATAATCGGCCGCCCGTTGCCGTAGCACCTCGAGGTTCGCCTCTTGGCGGGCCGAATTCGTCGCCCCCTTGGCTGCCGTAAAGGCCTCTTCGAACTGCTTCCAGTTCTTGGCATGCTGCGCGGCCGCCTGGGGTGGCGAGTCCGGGAGGATTTCCCCCATCGTCTGCTGATCCTTTTCGACGGCATCGTGCATCGCCTGAGCCGCAAACACTGACTCCAGGTTCTCCTGAAGCACGCGGTCGAGGGAGCGGCTCAAGCCAAAAAAGCTAGACACGCCGCCACTCATCACCAGTCCGAGGAGGATGACGAGAAGGAGATGGCTGAGAAGGAGCTGAACCCGAAGGCTCAGCATGCGGCTAAGGGTCGATCTGCCTTTCAAGAATGTAGACCTCGACCTGATCGCCCGTTCTCGTGTCGATATCGAAGAAGCTTCGAAGAACGTGACGACCGACGATGTTCGAAACTGCCGTCTCAGCGGCACGGCGGGTAAGCGCTCGCAGATCGCGCCGGGCGCTTTGGATCAGCTTCTTGCCCTCGCTAGTGTCCGAAAGCTGCTGCTCGCTCGGCGAGTAGACCCCTGAGCTCACCACGACCACCATATCGGGTAGCAGATGCGCCTGAATCTGACGCGGCGCAACCCCCTGCTGCTCCTGATGGAACTTCTTCAGGGCGTTGGAAACGGCCTCTTCGGTGTTCAGATTGGGCGCAGGGTTCACGATCAAGGGGAGAATACCGCCGAACTCGGTCATTGCTGGAGGGATTTCCAATGACGGAATTGAGGGAGGGATGGAGTTGATGAGACCGAGCAATGACGATCGATCTCTTATGAGACTGGTGGAATTAGAAATAGGACTGGGCAAGTTCCGTCTCAAGGGTCATCTCCACCAGGCTAGCAATTCCATCGTGTTCGATTACTTGCTGCGAACGAGATCAATGTAGCCGACCAAGAATCCGGGGCTCTCATACTTGGTCGCGATCCGCTTGCCGTCGGCAGATAGTTTCATCGCCGGCGTCGTCTGCCCCGGCTTGTCCATCTTCACGAAGATGGCCAGGCCCTTCTGGCTCCAGTGGCCCGTAGTGGTCTTCTTGCCGTCCCCAATGACGAACGACTTATCCCGTTTAAATTCGAGCCGCGGAGGATCGAGCAGACGCATTAACGACGCTTTCATGTCGGTGAGGATCTTCTTGCCCTGCTCGCCCGCGCCGTTGAGCTCGTCCTTCGACTTCTTGGAGAGTTCGAGCCGCAGCGTTCCGGTGTCGTAATGCCAAACGCCGACCGGGCGTACCGGGGCTGAGGACGCCAGGGCTACCGCACCAAAGAAGAAAGCGGAAAGGTAGCCCCGAATCGACATCGCCCTAAAGCTTCTCGACTTGGTCGAACTTCAACTCGACCGGCGTGTCGCGGCCAAAGATGTTGATGAGAACCTTGAGCATCTCGCGGTCCGCGTTGACCTCTTCGATCTTGCCCGCGAAGTCGCTGAAAGGACCCTCGACAACGCGAATCGCGTCGCCCTTGTTCCAGTTGACCTTCGGCGCCTCTTTGGAAGCTTCGAGGTTCGTCATGATCCGGCGAACTTCGTATTCCTCCAGGGGCACCGGCTTGTTGCCGCTGGAAACGAATCCCGTCACGCCGCTCGTCGACTTGACGAGCTTGAAGGCGTCGTCGGTCAGCGCCATCTGCACGAGGATATAGCCAGGGAAGACCTTGCGGTCGACCTCGTAGCGCTTGCCGTTGCGAGTCTGAAGTTCTTTCTCCGTGGGGATCAAGATGTCGTAGATGTCCATGCCCCAAAGTCCCTCGACTTGGGCGCGACGAGTTAAAACGTCGCGAACCTTGCCTTCATGCCCGGCAATGGTGTGGACGGCGTACCAAGTTTTCGGCATTAGCCCACGTGCCCTTTCGTGATCAGGTCTACAAGGGTCCCCGCCACAATGCTCATGCTCGCCAGCAAAATGCCCATCAGCACACAAACGCCGAGCACAACGCCGGTCAGACGCATATTCTCCTGACGGGAAGGCCAGTTGACCTTTTTCAGCTCGCGCTGGACATCGGCGAAGAAGCTCTTCAGGCCGCGCCGCGACTTCGGTACCGGGATGCTCGAGGGCGTCTTTCTGCCCCCGCTTTCGGGTTCATTTCCTTGTGCCATTGACGTTAAGGTCCGCCTCAAAAAGGGGGATGGCCCATGTTACCTCCCCCGGCGGATATTCGCAAAAGTCTTTTGAAACATCGCAAGATTGGGCCTTGCCGACTCTTGCAAATTCCTGATAACATGCCCGGCGGAAAGCGTGTGCGGCACTCTATGCAGAATCGCATGTTGGCAACGAAGCCCTGGAACTCAATGAGCACCACCGGACCCTACAGCGAATTAGAGTATTTGATCCTTGCTATGGTCGGCGAAGCAGTCAACTCCGGCTACGCCATGCGGAAAGAGATGAACCGTATGCGAGGGGGCCGATGGAGCGCTGAAAGTGGATCCGTTTACCGTGTCCTGCGGCGTCTAGAAAAGGACGGCCTGGTTGAAGAGGCTCGCAAGGTCGGAGTTCCCAACCGCGAGCGAACCGAATATGACCTCACTCCCCAAGGCGAGGCCGCGTTGCAGAGCTGGCTGACGTTCCCGCCCGATCGCGGCGAGATCGCCTTTCTCGTCGACCCGATTCGGACTCGCGCTTACTTTCTGGGACGCCTCAGGCCGGCGGATCAGGTTCGCGTCGTCAAATCGTGGCTTGTCGAAAGCAAGCAGTTTGTGCAACTTCTCCAAGCCGAGCTCGAAGCGACGCCCAAGGCGGCGACGGTCGCGCGTGGGCTTGCCTACCACAATATGCTGTTCCTCGCCCAAGCAAGGCATGAGTGGTTGCGCAAGCTGTTGGCCGGTCTTCGGGCCGAGCTGAATCCTTCGATCAGCCATGCCGTACCCGAAGAAGAGCTCGTTTAGGCTCTACTTCCGAATCGAAACGATCTTGTACTTTTTCGTGCCGTCAGGTGCCACGAAGCTGACCGTTTCGCTGGGCTTGTTACCCATCAGCGCAGTTCCCATCGGCGACTCGTTGCTGATCAAGTCGCGCGCCGGATCGGCTTCAATGCTCGAAACCACGCGCACTTCGAACTGATCGTCGAAATCCTGATCGCTGACCGTGACCATCGAGCCGATGCCAACGTGGTCGGTCGGAATCTGATCCGGCTCCACCACATGGGCGTTGCCGAAGATCGCCTTCAGTTCCGCGATGCGACTCTCGACCATCGCTTGCTCGAACTTCACTTCATCGAGTTCGCTGTTGTCCTCGCTGAACTCGCCGTGCTGCTGGCTCTCGCGAATCCGATCAGCGATCTCGGGGCGCTTGACAACCGTGAGGTGCTCCAGCTCGGTTTGGAGGATTTTGTAGCCTTCTGCGGTGAGCAGAACGCCGCCCTGGCTTTCGGTCAAGAGGTGGGCTTCATTCATCAGTGTGTCAATTCTCCCATAGGTCGGAACTCGCCATTATGCCAGATCACGAATGCACAATACGATGGCAGAGCAAGCAAAGTTCGATTCAGTGAAGCATTGGACCCAGAAGATAAAATCTTTAGGGGCGACCCCACCAGGTTTTTGCCCATCCCCGCCAACCGCTTCTCGCAGTTCAAACGCTTCGACACCCCGATCGACCCGATAAGTTCCGCCATTGACGGCGAGTTGTTGATTTGGCGAACGGTGCTTGGGATTCGAGACCCAAGAACTTCCGGCGTCATGATGCTCGAGACTCGCGGTGCGGCAAGCGGAGCAGACTCCATGCTTCTTTTGTTGCCGCTCTGTTACAATGGCCTAAATTGACGCGGGCGTGGGCGCCGGCGGACTCGAAGGACCTGACATTTGAAGCTCCACCGCACGCCCCTATTCGTTAAGATTCTGATCGGAGCAGTGCTAGGAGGAATCCTCGGGACGGCGCTCGGTAAATCAGCCGGGAACCTCAAGATTTTCTCTGATCTCGTTCTGCAGATCCTTCGCCTTCTCGCCACGCCTCTCATCTTTCTGAGCCTGTTGCATTCGATTCTCTCGGCCGACATCCGCGGCCGAACAGCGGGGAAGCTGATGTGGATCCTGATGTCCAACACGGCGATCGCGATCCTGATCGGGCTTCTCGTCGCCAACCTTTTGTCGCCAGGGTTGCACGTGAGTCTGCCGCCTCCGACGGGTGGGGTGGACAACAAGCCCTTCGATCCGCTCAACGATCTATTAGGGAAGATTCCAAAGGACTTTCTGAATCCTTTCGCCAACAACGAAGTGATCGGAATCATTATCGTAGGGCTCGCCCTTGCGATGGCCCTCCGCGGGCTCCGCTCTTCTGAAAAGCATGCCGCGCGGATCGACAGCTTGGTCGGTTATATCGAACTTGGGCGTGATGTCACGATGAAGATGCTGCACTGGGTCTTCGACCTGGTGCCCCTCGCCGTGATGGCGATTGTGGCGCGCGTGGTGGGCACGACGGGTTTCGGACCATTAGTGAACATGGCTTGGTTCGTGGGGTCGGTGATTTTGGCCCTGTTGCTCATGTTCGTTGTCTATCTGATCCGATTGCGCCTTGGTTCTTGGGTCCGGCCCGGTGTTTATTTGAAGGGGGCCTTCGACGCATTCGCGCTGGCGTTTTCCACGGCGAGTTCCGCTGCGACGTTGCCCGTCACCTTCGAGTGCGCGACAAAAAAGGTTGGCGTCCGGGAAGAGAACGCGAGCCTTGGCATCATGGTGGGCGGAACCTTCAATCACGACGGAACCGCTCTGTACGAGGCCATGGCTGCCTTGTTTGTGGCCCAGGCAATCGGCATGCACCTCACTTTTTCTCACCAAATTGTGATCGTGTTTATGGCGATCATCGCGTCCGTCGGAGCGGCGGGCATTCCCGAAGCGGGCTTGGTGACGATGCTCGCCGTTTTCAGCGCCGTTCATCTTCCCATCGAGTATGTCCCGCTCCTTCTTCCCTTGGATTGGTTCTTGGATCGTTGTAGGACGACGATCAACGTTGCGGGGGACCTCGCATCAACCTGCATCATCGATGGGAAGGTGGCCCCGCAGCGCGTGCTCGAACAGAACGGTCTTACTGCTTCAGACCAGAAAATTCCCGGCACTTTGAGGCCAACTCACCATCCGTCAGGTGGCTGATGTCGGCGACCTCCGTGCCTACGATCCGGGCGGCGAGGTCCTTATGATGATGCTCTTTGAGTTCCGTCACAAAGTGATCTACTTCGTTGCTGGCACCTTGACCGTCGCCAATCAATAGAATACGATCCGCCGTCCGGAGTCTCGCGGCGAGCGCCTCGTGGAAGAGTTTGCGGAGCGGCCCCTGCTTTCCGCCAGAGTCGCCCTTGGGATTGTGAACTTGTTGATCGTGGCCGCTTGGATCCAAGGGGACGATATGCGCTTCCTCTTTGCCTGTTTGGAAGATGCGAGCACCCGAGTGATCCAGAACCACCATGACGTCGTTGGTTTTTCCGTCCGATCCATCGGTCGGCTTCTCAGAGCTCTCTAAGAAATGGCGGATATGCATGATCTCCTCGACTTCGACCTCCTTTCCGCGACTGTGGAACGTGAGAGTCTGGCCGTTGCGGGTGAATTTCATCTTCCCATTCGGCTCTTCCTCGACCTCGCCGAGGTGATTGAAGACCGAGATGACACTGCGCCACTCCAGGTTATGAGAGACGGGATGCCGAAAGATCGTCTGGTAGGTCGCCTTGTCGGCGCCGGAAAGGGTAGTTGGCATTGTGCGTAGTTCCTCTAAAGACGCTCCGCAGGCAAAGCGGCGAATGGTAGCCGCTGATGCAAATTGTGATTACGCCTAAACCTTTCGACTCCCCTGACTCCCTGATGTTCGTTTCATCTTGTCCAATTGAAAGATTGAGTCAACGAAGCTACCGTGTCGGTAAGTTGAAGGCTTTTGGGGCTCTACGGGCCTAACTTTGCTGCTGAAGTCAGTTAAGTTGATAGGGCCTTGCGATGCTAGGTATTGCGAAATATTTCAAAACAGGTCATGGGCCAAGTTAGGACTTGCTCCTTCTCGGACCTAAAACTCGAGTCAACTTTGAACCTGCGCCGACAAAAGGACAGGCCATTGCTCGGGGCTCGACAGGATGACCTGATGAGCTTCCTTGCTTGTCGTCTGTCCCTCAACCGACATGGAGGGCCACCCAAAGAGGGGTAAGGTGCCCTGTAGGACTTTTTCCCCGAGGAAGCCCTCCGGAGGAAATATGAAGACAATAACAAGCGGGCGACGCCCGCTATTCTTGGGCGCACTGGCGCTCACTTTCGCAATTGTCGCTGTCGCGCTCGCCGAATCGGGGGTGAGGCTGGCTTATCACGGCAAGACGGTTTCGCACGACATTCGTATGATCGACGGCCACGCCTATGTGCCGCTCTCGGACATGGCTCGTGCGGTCGGCGGCCGGGCGGTCAAAGACGCCGATGGCTTCACGATCCAAACCGACGTATCGGACCCGACTCTTCCCGTTGGCGGGGCAAATCAAGTCAACGGAAAGCGTGGCACATTGGGCCAAATGCTGAATGTTGGAAAATGGCGATTTGAGGCGATCGGTGTCGACCGCGCCGGAACCTACGAAAGTCGCTACCTTCCAGAAGTGCGCACCTTCGAGCCGGTAGGCACCAATGAGGAGCTGGTCATCGTTCGGTGCCGCATTAAAAACGCCCAGACCGTGCAGATGGCTGCGATGCTGAGTTCCGTCCATCCCCACAACACGGCCCTCGCCGACGACCAAGGGCAATCTTATGCACCGCTCGGCTTCGACAAGCACACAGGTTCAACGGACGAGAGTCCAATGATGTTGCCTGGTGCTCAAACCGACTTCGCTGCGATCTTCAGCGTGCCGAAGGGCACCAAGCTAAAGGACCTCGTCTTCTCGCTTCAGAACGCCTACGAAGACACGCCCGACGGCGGCACCGACGTGCGAATTTCGTTGGGCAGGTAGGATTGTCAATTCCGGGCCAAACTGAAAAACAAGCCAACCGGAGAGCAGTCGCGGAAGTGTCCAGCACTTCATGATTACTGCATCGGCATTCGCTGGTCCAGGAAGCCCTGGACCAAGCGGGTCGATGTTCGGTTGACTACCGCTGTACTTGCCGCTCAGGAGGATGCTGCCAAAGGCAAATCGCATGTTCGTTAGTCACCCCAAGGTGCTCTAAAGAGAGACGACGTCATTCCCCGGAAGTTCCGGAGCGGGGCAAGAACAATCTCAGGCAGTTCGATCAGAAAAGCAATGCTTCTCCGCATACATCCTTTACAGACTCTCTTTCTCAAGCGAACCTTGATAAAACGAAGGGGGCAGTCCAAGGCAGTATCATTCCTCTCAATTCGCGATCGACCGCGGGGTTTTGCGATACTAAGCATAAGAGGATACAAGTAGGTTCATCAGAGAGACGGTGCCTTTACCATAACCTGTACCGTAGGTTTTATTGACAGTAAAGATGGAGACATACCGAATTCCACCATACGTGTCATCTTATGATGGAGAATCTGCGCCCGGCGCAGTGGAGTAAGTAAAAATGGCAAGCGAAACTGAGTATGGAGAGGAGATGATATACATCCGCTCCCTCAAGGACCCTGTGAAGCGCCGCTTCGCAGTCTCTTATTTGGGATGGGTTCGAGCCGGTCGAACAGGAAGCATGCCGGCCCGGGGCGCCCTCTCTTCAGCCCTTGCAAAAGCTGTTACGAGCAACATCGATGCGTTGATCTAATGGCTACTCGCGAGTTGTCCCCCCGCGAAGCTGAGATCGTGGAACTCTGCGTGGAGGGCCTCACGAACGAGGCAATTGCGCACAAGCTCGGCCTAAGCGTGGGGACCGTCAACACCTATTGGCTTCGTATTCGCATGAAGGTGGGCGGCAGCGGAAGGACCGACACGGTCGCTCGCATTATCAAAGATCGCGCCGAGAAGGCTCTGCGAGAGTCGAATGTCGAACGTTCCGACTTGGCTAACCTCCTCGTTACCAAGGAGCGCGATCTCCTAGATCTGCGCGCAGCCCTCGCCCTCCTCAATCTCGCGATGGACCAGATCAAGTCCACCGTATGGGCGACCGACCCGGAACTCCGTATCCACATCATCGCGAATGGAGAATTCCCCTCGAGCCACTTCGGCGTCCTCTGGGAAGTTGGCAAAACTGTTCAAGAGATATTCAAAACGAACGATCCGAAGGACTCCGCTATCGCTGCCCATCTGAAAGCGCTCAAAGGCGAGGAGACAGTGCAGCGTCTTACCGGGGAATTCAAAAGCCTCACCCTGCGAGTGTCGCCCCTCCGAGACGAGGGAGATGACCAAAACATCATTGGATGCGTCAGCATCCTCAACAGCCCGATCAGTGAGTAGTGCTGTCTAGCCTTTCCTAGACAAGAAAAGTCGGACTGGTGCGCCCCCGCGACCTGAGGCATATTAGGTTCAGCGATGGCCGCCCTTCCTGAACTGGTGCTAGTCGAAGACTTGCTCGACGACGAAGAACTGTCTCTTCGCGGAATAACCCGGTCGGGCATCCCCTGTAATGTATCCGTCCACCGTGACGGTCAAGAGGCCTTGGAGCACCTGCTCGACCCGACCGCTTTACCGCCGACGCTGGTCGTTCTGGACTTCAATCTCCCTCGATTCAGCGGGCTTGAGATCGTCAC
>JBBSFL010000025.1:0-18141 GCA_038238735.1 Fimbriimonadales bacterium
AACACCGCCTCGCACCTCAAGCAGACGCTCTTCGACCGTCTCCAAGAGCATCGGAGGTACATCTATGAGCACGGAGACGATCCCGCAGAGATCAGCGACTGGGTCTGGCCCTTCTGAATCACCTTCTCCCCTCCGCGGGAGAGGTGCCGGGCCTAGGGCGTCCCAATGCGTCGATCCGCGCTTGCAGGTGCTGCCGCTCCGTCGGATTCCTCGCAACCGACAGCGCGCGCTTGAAGTTCTCCTCCGCCTCCTCCAAATCTGCCGAGAGCGCCTGGAGCTCGCCCCGGGCGGCCCAATAGAACGGATATCCGTTGAGCCGCGACGCATCCGAAATCCGACCGATCTCCTCAAGGCCCCGCGCGGGACCTTCCAACTGGGAAATAGCAATGGCCCGATTTAAGGCGACGACCGGCGACGGCTTGAGCCGTTGGAGAGCGTCGTAGAGGTGAACGATCATGGCCCAATTCGTATCTTCGATTCCTGCGGCATCGGTGTGCAGTCCGGCGATGAGGGCTTCGACGTGGTAGCCCGTCAATGCCTCGCCGGTCGCAGCTCGGGCCAGTAACTCTGTTCCCGCCAGAACGAGCTCGCGGTCCCAGAGCGACCGATCTTGGTTTGAGAGCTGAGTGAGTTCGCCGGAGGGACCCAGTTTCGCGGGAAGTCTAGCCGCGTGGAAATGCATCAGGGCCGCCAAGGCGAAGGTCTCCGGGCCTTGACCGAAAGGGTGGTCTAGAAGCAGGGTCACCAGCCGGATCGCTTCCCGGCACAAGACGGGTTGGACAGGGGTCCCGGACGATCCGCCATGGTAGCCCTGGTTAAAAAGCAAGTAGAGGGCCAGGTGAATGGAGGGGAGCCGCTCTTGAAAATCAGCGTGCCGAGACACGTCGAAGAGGACCCCAGCCCCGGCCAACGCCTTCTTTGCTCTCGCAATGAGCTTTTCAACCGCAGGAAGCGCACTCAGATAGGCTTGGGCAACCTCCTTGACGCTGAATCCGCCGAGAAAGTGGAGCATGAGCGCCACCTGAGCCTCCTCCGACAAGTTCGGGTGGCAACAGGAGAACATCAGCCGAAGCTGGTCGTCCCGTATTGCGTTCAACTCTGTCAGCTCGTCAAGCAGCGGTGCCATCGTCCACTCGCTGTGGAGAAGTTGTGCGTATTCAGAACGTGCTGACGGTGGGAGCACGGTGACGCTTCACTCCGGTCTAAACTCGCACTCGTGAACGTTCTCAGCCTCAACCCCGGCAGCTCGTCGCTGAAATTTGGCCTGTTCGGGGACGAGCCGATCTTTCGGGGGAGCGGCGGGGACGTGGCGGACGCCATCGGGCAGGCGGCGGCGAAGGGGAGGATCGACGCCGTCGCCTGCCGCGTCGTCCACGGGGCGGACCGCTTTACCGATCCCACGCTCGTTGACGAGGGGGTCATAAATGAATTAGAGCGGCTCGCGCCCCTGGCTCCCCTGCACAACGCCGCCGACCTAGAAATCATCCGCGCCGCCCAAAACGCGCTCCCGTTGGTTCCGGTCTACGCGGTGTTCGACACAGCCTTTCACCGCACGATCCCGCCCGTCGCATCTACCTACGCCGTTCCCCCCGAACTCGGAATAACGCGCTACGGATTCCACGGCATTTCTTACGCGCACGTCGCAAGAACACTCAAGGGCTTTCGTCGCCTCATCGTGTGCCACCTTGGAAATGGCGCCAGCGTCTGCGCGATCCTCGACGGTAGGAGTGTCGATGTGAGCATGGGCATGACGCCCCTCGAAGGGTTGGTTATGGGCAGCCGCTCGGGGGACGTCGATCCGGGCGCTCTGATTTACCTCTTGCGAGGAGGGATGACGGTGGAGGAACTTGACGATCTTTTGAACCACCGGAGCGGCCTCCTCGGACTATCAGGCATCAGCGCCGACGTTAGAGATCTCCTTGCATCCGGAAGCGATCAGGCGAGGCTTGCCTTGGACGTCTTTTGCTATCGCGTCGCGAAGTACGTGGGCGCCTACGCAGCCGTCCTAGGCGGACTCGACGGTCTTGCCTTCACTGGCGGCATCGGCGAACATTCGCCGGAGATAAGGGGACGAATCTGTGCACGGCTTGCTTTCTTGGGCGTTCGGTTAAGGGAATGTCCCGAACCCGAGGGTCTGCGAAGCCTTCATGCCGAAGGTTCCCTCCCGGTGTGGGTCGTTCCTGCCGACGAGGAGCTTGAGATGGCACGAGGTGTCGTGGATGCGATCCGAAAAAGACGGTGAGGCGATTGGGGTCGGACAGGCGAGCCACGGTTCACCAGACGATGCCGTTAGGACCTAGAGGTCGCAGAATGACCGCCAGCCAGTTGACATCGGCATGGTCTGGAGAAGGACCACGATCAACCCCAACCCGTCCTGAGAGGAGTTTGTAGAAGAGTGAGAACGACCCATTCACGGTTGATACGCTACTACACAGCCGTTGTGGTATATAATCAGTGGGTTATATAACCAATGAGTTACTCATCTTCTCAATTGAACGCTACGTTCGCCGCTCTCGCCGATCCAACTCGGCGTGCGATCCTCACGCGCCTTGCGCAGGGAGATGCTTCGGTGAACGAACTTGCCTTTCCTTTCGCCATGAGCCAACCCGCGATCTCCAAACACATTAAGGTTTTGGAGCATGCCGGGCTGATTTCGCGGACTCGCGAGTCTCAAAGGCGACCCTGCCGAATTGAAGCCAAGCCATTAGGCGTGGCCACTGAGTGGCTGGAGCAGTATCGGCAGTTTTGGGAGGGCAACTTCCTGCGACTCGACGATCTGCTTGACGAGATGAAAGCTCCGCGGCCCAACCAACCTTAAGAAGACGGAGACCCAGGATGATAGACACACCAGAAATAACACAAACCGACGCAGTTACAACCGCCACTATTCGGATCACCATTCCTCGGCATGAGATCCAGCAAGTCATGGGACCAGCGATCCAAGAAATTTTTGGAGCAGTGGCCGCCCAAGGCCTTGCTCCAACTGGCCCGGTCTTCTCACACCACCTCAAGATGGAGCCGGAGACGTTCGACTTCGAAGTTGGCGTGCCGGTGGGGTCGCCAGTCACTGCTGTTGGCCGGGTGCGGGCCAGCGAATTGCCATCACGGCGGGCAGCGCGCACGACTTACCGAGGACCCTACGAGGGACTCGGCGAGGCTTGGGGCGAATTCGCAAGCTGGATCGAAGGTCAGGGGCTAGCTACCGCACCCGACCTGTTGGAGTTTTATGCGGCCGGCCCGGAGACCGGACCGGACACATCGACCTGGCGGACGGAGTTGGTCAAACCCTTGGTGGACCAGTGAGGCCCAACAACCTCGTTGTGACCGCCCCAAGCGATCTGGAGATCGTTATGACCCGTACGTTTAATGCGCCGCGGCACTTGGTTTTCGAGGCAATGACCAAGCCCGAATTCTTGAAGCGTTGGCTGCTCGGGCCGGACGGGTGGACGATGCCAATTTGCGAGTTTGATGCGCGACCCGGAGGACGCTACCGGTACGAGTGGACACATGCGGACGGAGCTAGCATGGGTATGGGTGGAACGTTCCTCGAGGTCGACCCGCCCGTGAAGATGGTCCAGCTCGAGAAATTCGACGAGTCGTGGTACCCAGGCGAAGCGATCGTATCGACAACCCTCGAAGAATCGGGGGGCCAGACCACCCTCGAGGTGACGATTCGGTACGAGTCGAAGGAGGCGCGCGACGCAGTCCTTAGATCGCCGATGGAGGGCGGGGTGGCGATAAGCTACGATCGGCTAGAGGAGATTCTTCTGGAACTCGGCGCGGAGACGACTCGCTGATGACCCCCTGGCTTCGCAGTGTCGGTCGTGTCGATGGTTCCCGGTCACCGGCGGTCGCGTCCGCCACCGCGGACGCAAACGAGGCAATGCGGTGGGGAATTTGCGAGACGCCCGGGGGCAAATCCATCCCAAACTCATTTTGCCTCCAACAATCCCCGCAATCTCTCCGCTAATCGGCGGCGTCACCATACGCGTCGCGCCCACAGTCCACGCGCCAGGATTGAATCTTAGCGGGAATCGGTTGTAGCCGGGTTGCGAGGGTCGTCGGACGGTACCCCATCATTCTTGAACTCGCCTTGCGACCTGCAGAGCCCATGCAAGGCCAATGTTGGGGACCCAACGAGGCAGGTAAGGAGGATTTTGCGGTCGCCGCGTGGGGCTAGTTCCTAAAGCGAATGCGACTCTGCCGAAATTCCTGACAACTTCTTGATCATTTTCAGGTGCCCTGCGACCACATCCTGTGGCACTCTGGGGTGACGTGCGACCAAGATCCACCCCAGAAGAGCTTTTGGACCTTGTGAATGCCGAAGAGGCTAAGAAGTCGCGCGGGCGTCTAAAGGTCTTTCTCGGCGCTTCCGCCGGTGTGGGCAAGACCTATGCGATGTTGGTGGAAGCCCACGAACAGAAGGTGCGGAGTATCGACGTCCTCGTCGGCTACGCTGAGTGCCACGGTCGCCAGGATACCGACTCGCTCTTGAACGGTTTGGAGATCTTGCCGCGTAAAGAGCTAAATCATCGCAGCCTTAAATTGACTGAATTCGACCTTGACGGTGCTCTTAAAAGGCGGCCGCAATTGATCCTCGTGGACGAGCTCGCCCACACCAATGTTTCCGGCTCCAGACATCCAAAGCGTTACCAGGACGTGGAAGAGCTGTTGCAGGCCGGCATCGACGTGTACACAACCGTCAATATCCAGCACTTGGAAAGCCTGAATGACGTGGTTGCACAGATCACGGGCGTCGTGGTCCGCGAAACGATTCCCGACTTCGTGTTGGAAATCGCCGACGAAATCGAGGTGATCGACATTCCTCCCGGGGAGCTTCGCCAGAGGCTGCGCGAAGGAAAGGTGTACGTTCCAGACAGGATCGAAAAGGCGCTCGATGGCTTCTTCCGCGAGGGCAACCTCATTGCTCTTCGAGAGCTTGCTCTTCGCAGGGCCGCCGATCGGGTGGATGCCCAAATGCAGACCTACCGGTCTAAGCAAAGCGTTTTGGGAGTCTGGCCTACCAAGGAGCGGATTGTTGTTTGCATCGCTCCGAACCGGCTGGGCCTCCGAGTGGTGCGGGCTGCAGCTCGGATTGGGACGGCTTCGCATGCGGAACTCATCGCGATCACGGTGGAGAGCGATCGCCAATCCAACCGCTCTCCTGAAGAGCTACACCAGTCTCAAGAGGCGTTGCGGCTCGCGGAGCGGCTGGGCATGCACACAGTGACGACTGGTGGTCATGACATCGTCGGGGAAATTCTTCGAATCGCTCACGAGCGGAACGCCACTTTGATCGTGGTTGGAAAGCCCATCAAGCCGCGATGGCGCGAACTGATGCAGGGATCAGTGGTCGACGACTTGGTTCGACGCAGCGGGGCAATCGATGTCCATGTCATTACAGGTGACGAGCCTGGGACCCAGCGGGTGCGAAGAGTGAACCGCCCGGTCCCGCTGGAGTGGCGGGGCTCAATTGCGACTCTGGTGGCTACGGGGATTGCTACAGGCTTGTGCTTTGCACTGCGGCCGCATCTGGTGCCCGCGAACATCATCATGGTTTTCCTCGGAGGGGTGGCCCTTATCGCATCGAGGTACGGGCCGAGAGAGGCCGTGCTTGCTTCCTTGCTAAGCGTTGCGGCGTTCGACTTCTTCTTCGTACCGCCATTCCTTACGTTCTCGGTGGAGGACTCCCAGTATTTGCTCACCTTCGCAATCATGTTGCTGGTCGCTTTACTCATCAGCGGCTTAGCCATTCGATTGCGTCAACAGGCGATGCTGTGGCAGACTCGCGAAGAAAGGAGCGCGGCTTTGTATCGGCTGAGCCGAGACCTCGCAAAAACTCGAACCACCCGGGAGGTCGCCGAAATTGCCAGCCGAGAAATCGGTGAGCAGCTTCATGCTGACGTGAGCGTTCTGTTGAAAGGGGAGGGCTCGGATCTTGGGGTCGTCGTGAAGTCGAGGTCCAACTTCGAGTTCCGGCCGAACGAGCAAGGCGCCGCGAACTGGGTGGTTACAAAGGGAGAGGTCGCCGGCGCGGGCACCGACACTTTGCCAAATTCGGAAGCACTCTACGTCCCGCTCGTCGCCGCCCGCGGAATCATCGGCGTACTCGGAATCAAGGCGGATCCCATGCTCGATCCGCAGCAGGAGAGCTTGCTTTTGACCTTTGCAAACGGCATTGCGCTTGCATTCGAGCGTACGCTGCTGGCGAAGGAGTCGCAGGTAGCGCGATTGGCCGCCGAAGCCGAGAAGTTGCGCAACGTCCTGCTCAATTCTGTTTCCCACGATCTTCGCACCCCCCTCACTGTCATTCACGGGGCCGCGAGCTCGATTGCCGAGAAGGGCGGCTCGACTAAGGAGATGGCTGACACGATCGTCACTCAAGCTGAGCGCATGAATCGGCACGTCCAGAACTTGCTCGACATGACCCGGTTGGAAGCTGATGCCGTCGAGCCAAAGATGGAGTGGAACTCTGTGGAGGAGTTGCTTGGGAGCGCGCTTCAGGACACAGATCATGCGCTAAGGGGCCGGTCGGTGAAGACTTTCATTCCAGCCGACATGGCTCTCGTAAAACTGGATGGGATTTTGATGACGAAGGCGTTGGTCAACCTACTAGAGAACGCCGCACGCCACACTCCGGAAGGAACGGAGGTGGAGGTCCACGTGAGTGTGCCGCCAGGGAAACTCTTGATTCGTGTAGCCGACCGTGGGCCGGGAATTGCTGCCGGCGAGGAGGAGCGCATTTTCGACAAGTTTTATCAGCCTGAAGCTGGAAAGGCGGATCGCGGGTTCGGGCTGGGGCTTGCCATCTGCAAAGCCGTCGCCGAAGCTCACCGCGGGAAGGTGTGGGCAGAGAATCGGGAGGGCGGCGGCGCAATCTTCTTCTTGGAAATCTCTGCCTCCGAGCGGGCGCCGGAGGTTCCGATTGACTGAACCGCTGCACAGAGTGCTTGTGATCGACGACGAGCTTGCAATCAGGCGGTTTCTTCGACACAGCCTGAACCCCGAACAATTCGAACTCCTTGAGGCCGAAACTGGGGAAGAGGGACTGCGATTGATTGCCACCAAAGAACCCGCTGTGGTGCTTCTTGACCTCGGGTTGGCGGATATCGATGGAGTCGAGGTGGCTCGGCAGATTCGTGAATGGAGTCAGGTGCCAATCATCGTCCTGTCCGCGCGGGAGCAGGATCACGACAAGGTGGCGGCGCTCGACGCTGGCGCCGACGACTACTTGACCAAGCCTTTCAGCGTCGTGGAACTTCAAGCTCGAATCCGCGTGGCTCTAAGACACGGCTCCCTTGCGACAGGGGCACTCCCTCCCGCATTCATTGCCGGAGACTTGGAGATCGATCTGCTCGCTCGGTTAGTGCGGAAGGGCGGGGTAGAAGTACACCTAACCCCCAATGAGTTCAAGTTGTTGGCAGCCCTCGTCAAAAACGCCGGCCGCGTGGTAACTCATAAGCAGCTTCTCACGGAAGTGTGGGGGCCGGACTTCGCTGAGGAGGCACACTATCTGCGTGTGTACATGGGCCAACTTCGTCACAAGCTCGAGGACGAGCCCGCGCAGCCAAGGTTGCTTACTACCGAAAGTGGCGTCGGGTATCGACTGCGGACGGAGTAGCCCGGGCTTCCCTCCATCAAGCGAGAACGAACTATCGCCTCGTACGCACGGCCTTTCTTGATGTTTTCTTGACGCGTTCGTCGCATCCCTTGATGCTTTCTTGAGGTCCCGTTACCGTACGCTTTGACCTGCGCTGCTATTCGGCAGCCAGTTATGTCAGAAAGAATTCCCGGCGTCTTCGCGCGCATTCGGCGCACGCTTCTTGGCAGACCGATCCCTACCGCACGGGCGCATCATGAACGGCTTGGGCCGTTGCTGGGGCTTCCCGTGTTCTCGAGCGACGCTTTAAGCTCTGTGGCTTACGCCACGGAGGCGGTACTCGGCATCCTGGTGCTTTACAGCCTAACTGCGCTGCATTATCAGATCTGGATCACGCTGGCCATCTGCATCCTGATCCTGATCATCGCCTTCTCGTACAACCAGACGATCCACGCATACCCCTCGGGCGGCGGTTCGTACATTGTGGCGACGGACAACCTCGGTGAGACGCCCGGTTTGCTGGCGGGCGCGGCCCTGCTGATCGACTACGTTCTGACGGTTTCCGTATCCATCGCCGCGGGGATCGCCGCGATCGTATCTGCCTACCCCGCGCTGCATCAACATCTGGTCGCTCTCAGCTTGGTAGCCATCGCGGTTATTGCGTGGGCGAACCTTCGGGGCGTGAAGGAGTCGGGCACCGTCTTCGCGATCCCGACTTACGGATTCATCCTTTGCATCCTCGTACTCATCGTCGTGGGCGTCGCTCACACTGTCGGCGCACCCCCCGTCCACCAGGTAATCGATGCCGATCCGGGGATGATCGGGAAAGAGGCCGGCTTTGCGTTCGTCTTCATCATCCTCCGATCCTTTTCGGCGGGCTGCACGGCCCTGACTGGCATCGAAGCGGTGAGTAACGGAGTGCAAGCCTTCCGCGCGCCCGAATCGAAAAACGCGAGCCTGACGCTTCGCTGGATGACGGCCATCCTGTTCGTGATGTTCTTGGGGATCGGCTATATCGTCCAGCACATCCCGCGTCTCGCGCTTTACTCGGCGAGCAACCCGAAGTACACCACCGTGGTCTCACAGGTCGCCTCGTACACCTTCGGCTATCAGTCGATCCCCTACTACATCGTCCAATACTTCACGGCCGCGATTCTGGTGCTGGCCGCGAACACCGCGTTCGCCGACTTCCCCCGGCTGGCCTCGCTCATGGCGCGCGACGGATTCCTGCCTCGCCCCTTGGCCCGCTTGGGCGACCGACTCGTCTTCCACAACGGCATAATCTTCCTCGCCGTCGCGGCCGCCGCGCTCGTGTTCGCCTTCCATGGCGAGCTCGATCAGCTCCTGCCGCTATACGCCGTCGGCGTCTTCTGCGCCTTCACCCTTTCGCAGTCGGGCATGGTGAAGCATTGGTTTAAGCTCAAGGGCAGAGGCTGGCACACCAAGGCTTTCATCAATGCGCTCGGCGCGGGGCTCAGCGGAATCGTGACCATCGTGATTCTTGTCACGAAGTTCACGGAAGGCGCGTGGATCGTCACGATCCTTCTCATCGGGCTCTTCATCCTGTTCAAGTCCATCAAAGGGCGATACCGAGCGATCTCGCAGCAACTCGCGATTCTCAACGACCCCCCGCCCCGCCCGTCGCGACACACGTCGATCCTGCTCGTGCCCCGCGTCCACAAGGGAATCTTGTCGGCGCTGGAGTACGCGGTGCTCCTCGATCCCAAGTGCCGCGCCGTGCACGTGGCGATCAACGACAGGTCCCTGCCCGAGACCCGGCGCCTCTGGGAGAAGTACGGCGAGGGCATCCCGCTCAGCATCCTTGCCTCCCCTCACCGCTCGCTGACCCAGCCGATCCTCGACTACGTCGACGAGATGCTCGCCGAAGAACCCGACCAGGTGGTCACCGTCATTGTGCCGGAAGCGGTCTCGACGAACTTCATCCACAAAATCCTCCAAGAAAATGTCGCCCAGCAGATGCGCTCGGCCCTCGGCAAGCGCCCGAACGTGATGGTCACGAACGCGCGCTACTTCTTGAAATAATCTAAGAGGCTCAGGCCACTCCAACCTCCCGCGACTCCATGAGCGGCATCGGCAACCGACACCACGCGCGGGCGGATCGATCCACGATCAGCAGGAGCATGGCGCTCACCCGTATCACGAGAACCGCGGTCGGCATCCGAGGCTTTCTGGCGCGCGGATTCCTGCCTCATCGCTTGACGAGGGAGTGGAATGTTGCGGCGAGCAGCGGGCAGGGCCCTTGAAGTCCGTCGGCTCAACGACTCCCTCGCCAGTTGCCAGTCGAGGGCTCGTAGGTAACTTAGCTTTCCTTGGTAAGGACCGATTGCGACTGGCCATTCTTGGCGGCGGGGTCGTCTCGAAGGTTCATTGTCTGGCCGTCTGGTTTGATGTCATAGACCATCGGGGGCAAGACCTTCGACTCCTCCGGCTTTGTTACTTTGAGGGTCACGCTCTCGCCAGCTACCGTGTATGTCCCTTCGACCGGCCCGATGAAGGTGCCCGTAAAGGTCATGTCATCTTTCAGTTCGAAGCGGAGCATGTCGGCGAAGCCTTGGCTTATCTTGACGGCTTTGTCATTCTCTTTGCCGGGCATCGGAACGACTCCGCCCTTCCATTTACCGACAAATTTCGAAGGTGTCGATGCTGTGCCGGCATCGCTACCCGACGACTTGCCGCACCCAAGAGCGAACGCTAGCAGCAAGAGGGCGAACAAAGTCAAATTAGATTTCATGGGCCGCAGTATAGAGGTATTCCGTCAGTTGGGCAAGCGGCTTTGGCAGCGGTTCGCCCCGAGCGCGGACGGCGTGACAACTCTTATTCAGAACTGGTCGCTCTGGCTTGTCTGCGTTCCGCCGTGTTCCTGAACGAGCCTCCTCACATACCTTTAGAACGGGAAAGGAGGTGGTCGATGACCGGCGGTGGACCGGGCACTTGTCGGGTCGAAGTCGTTTGGGAGCCTTTTGGCGAGGCGGCGCGCATCCGGCTCCCAGACGATGCTATCGACGCGGAAGCATCGCTCGGAGGAGTCGTTCGTGTGCGGATTGCAACTCCTGGGAGGAGCAGCCGAACAGGAGGCGATGGACGCGTTCGGTCGAACAGATCGCGAAGGCGGTGGCGGTCAGCGAGGATTGGCCCTGGCGAGTCGTTGGAATCGTTTGCTTATCCACAAGATGCAGATATTGGTATTGCGAGCTAGTACGGCAGGGCCATTTATTGCGCCTCAGTGCATGTTTTCGACCTTCTTGTCGCGCACGATTACTTTCTTGAGGGAAACCTTATGCCGGCCCTTCAAATCCTGATGCGGCCTTGACCTTCATCCCCGATACAGTTCACTTTGGAAGGAATCGAATGGACGGTTTGCTTTATCTTTTCGCCTTTTTCGGTCTGCTGATCTTCGCCAAATGGCTGGCGTGTCTCGGGTACGAACGGGACTGCCGACGCGCTTACGAGCAAAAGCTCGAGAACCAGCGTGCCGGAATCCGGACTCCCTCGGGGGTGGTGGCTTCCGAGCGAAGCCAGCCTCTCGAACTTCGGTCCCATGCGATGTCGCGGAACTCCCGCGCATGAGCCCTTATATGAAACTGATCTCTATTGCTCTCATATTCACCATGGCAGCCGTCGGATTTGGCCAGCACGCCAAAGTCGGTGGCTTTCTGGACGGCTACTACCAATACGATTTCGGCCGGCCGGCTAACGGAGACAGCGTTGATGGTCGAGGCTTCGACATCGCCCACAATCGCCCCAACCTTGCCTTCGCGGAGTTGGACTTCTCTTTGGACCCAAAGCCCTGGGGCTTCAATCTCCAGCTCTATGGAGGCCGCGGACCGGAGTTGATCCACTTGGCTGAGCCCGGAGGCCGTGACACCTACCGTTGGGTGCGCCAAGCCTACGGCACCTATGTGACGCCCGGCAAGACGCCCGTGACGATCGACTTGGGGAAGTTCGATACCTGGATCGGCTACGAGGGGATCGACAACCGGTTTCAGGACGAGTACAGCCGCTCCTTCAACTGGACTTACTCCGAACCGACCTACGAGACCGGCCTGCGGATCGGAGCCAAGCTGACGCCGAAGCTGAATGGCACCCTCTACGCGGTGCAGGGATGGAACGAGGTGAAGGACGGCAACAATGGCAAGACCTTTGGGGTGGCGCTCACTTATGCGCCCGACGACAAGACGGCGTTCGTGCTGCAAAACCACTTTGGAAACGAGGGGTCGAAGACCCCGAACGACATCGGAAGCTATGGAGGCATCGGGTTCTCCACTCCGGGTATTTCGCGGGTCCATCTAATCGACTTCATCGCTTCTAAGCAGCTCACTCCTTCAACGAAAATAGCTTTCAACGTCGACTACGCGACGTCGGACGCTGCCCCGAATAAGGGTCAGTGGAATGGCGAGGCGGTCTATCTGCGCCATCAGCTCCGTCCCAACCAGGCTTTGGGAGCGCGCATCGAGCGCTTCGAGGACCGTGACGGCGTCCGAACAGGCAACCGCATGCAGCTCTTTTCAGCGACGGCAACCTACGATTACACCTTCAACGAGCACTTCACGGGTCGGTTCGAGCTGCGTCACGACATGGCGAGCCAGGCGTTCTTCACCAGCGACAGCGGTCTACGTTCCAGCCGCACAACCGCCACCGTGGCGGCAGTGGTGAAGTTCTGATGGAGGATGTCTTCTTCGTGGTGTTGTCCGTCGGGCTGTTTGGCCTGAGCATTTGGTACGTCAAGGGCTTGCGCGGCCTTGAGGAGGACCTTCCCAATGAGTGATGTTCTCCTCTCCCTGGTGGTGTGCGCCCTCGTACTCGCCTATCTGGTCTATGCCCTATTGAAACCGGAGAAATTCTGATGACGACAAACGGCACTCTTCAGATACTCGTCTATTTCCTTCTAATCCTGCTCGTGACGAAGCCACTCGGCTCGTACATGGCGCGGGTCTTCGAGGGCGAGAAGACCTTCATGCATCGAATTTTCGGGTGGATTGAGCGGGGCATTTACAAGCTGCTCGGCATCCACCCTGAGGCGGACATGAAGTGGACGACCTACGCCTTCGCGATGCTCGTTTTCTCGGGCATCGGCGTGCTGGTCACCTACGCGCTCCTGAGAACGCAAGGGATGCTGCCGCTCAATCCGCAGCACTTCGATGGGAAGCAGATGCCCGGCCATCTCGCCTTCAACACGGCGGTCTCTTTCAGCACCAACACGAACTGGCAGGCGTATTCGCCGGAAGTCACCATTTCCTACTTTTCGAACATGATCGCGCTGGCCATCCACAACTGGATGTCGGCGGCGGTCGGCATGGCCATCGCGATCGCTGTGATCCGCGGTTTCTCGCGCAAGAGTGCGAACGGCATTGGCAACTTCTGGGCGGATACGGTACGGGCCACGATTTACGTGCTCCTACCGATTAGCATCGTAGGCGCGCTAATCCTGGTTTGGCAGGGCGTTCCCCAGAACTTCTCGCCGTACACGATCGTGAAGACCCTCGAAGGCGCGACGCAGACCATCGCTCAAGGCCCCGTGGCCTCCCAAGAGGTCATCAAGATGCTCGGAACGAACGGCGGCGGCTTCTTCAACGCCAACTCCTCACATCCATTCGAGAACCCTACCGCGCTGGCGAACCTCTTCGCGATGTTTCTCATCTTCGCCGTACCCGCCGGACTGACCTACACCTTCGGACGCATGGTCGAGAACGCGAAGCAGGGCTGGGCGATCTTCGCCGCCATGTCCATCCTCTTCCTCGCAGGTGCGTTTACAGCCAATATCGCCGAGCAGGCGGGGACTCCTCAGCTAGCCAAGGCGGGAGTCATGACGCAGCGAACGGCGGATCAGCCGGGCGGCAACATGGAAGGCAAGGAGATGCGCTTCGGCATCGCTACCTCGACCCTGTTCGCGACGATCACCACAGACGCCTCATGCGGCGCGGTGAACTCGATGCACGATAGCTACACGCCGATCGGCGGGCTCGTGCCCCTCTTCAACATCCTAACTGGCGAGGTGATCTTCGGGGGTGTCGGAGCGGGCCTCTACGGGATGCTGATGTTCGCGGTCCTGGCGGTGTTCATCGCCGGTCTGATGGTCGGGAGAACGCCGGAGTATCTGGGCAAGAAGATCCAGAAGTTCGAGGTTCAGATGGCGATGCTCGCCATGCTCGTCCTCGCCGCCGACGTCCTAGTTTTCACCGCCGTTGACAGCATCGCCAAACTTCCCAAAGCCGATACAGGGTCGACGGCGAGTAAGGGGGCAGCCAGCGGGGGAATGCTTGCCGGGCTCAATTTGTGGCACGGAAGCGCCTATGGCGGGACGGACACAGATTATGGTGACACCGCCAACAACGTGAACAATAGCGGGCCCCACGGGTTCAGCGAAATCTTCTATCAGCGGGCCTCCCAGACCGGCAACAACGGCTCGGCCTTTGCGGGAATCACCGTCAATACGCCGTACTACAACACCACGGGCGGAATCGTGATGTTCATTGGGCGCTTCCTGATGATCATTCCGCTGCTCGCGATGGCGGGCAGTTTGGCGCGAAAGAAGGCGACTCCGATGTCCTCCGGCACCTTTCCGACCGACAACCCGACGTTCACCTGGCTCCTCGTCGGCATCGTGCTAATCGTGGGAGCCCTGACTTACTTCCCCGGCCTCGCCCTCGGGCCGATCGTCGAGCATTTCCAGATGCAGCAGGGGGTAACGAAATGATCAACACACCATTGATGGATCCAGCACCGGCACCCGTCTCGCCCAGGGCCAGACCCTCTCGCCAGATCTTCGAGCCGAGCATCGTCCGGCGGGCGGTTAAGGATTCCTTCGTCAAGCTCAATCCTCGCATCGTCGCCAAGAATCCGGTCATGTTCGTGGTCGAAATTGGCAGCGCAATGACGACCTACTTCTTCATCCGTGGGCTGATCAATCACGCTCCCGACACCTCTTTCGTCGGGCAAGTTTCGCTTTGGCTTTGGTTCACCGTCCTCTTCGCCAACTTCGCCGAAGCGATGGCGGAGGGCCGGGGAAAGGCTCAGGCCGATGCTCTGCGAAAGACGCGGACCGACACCTCGGCGCGCCAACTGGTCGATGGCAAAGAGACGTCCACGCCTGCCGCGGCCTTGCGTAAAGGGGACATGTTCGTGTGCGAAGCGAACGACGTAGTACCTGCCGATGGCGAGATCGTCCACGGAATCGCGAGCGTGGACGAATCCGCGATTACCGGCGAATCGGCTCCTGTCATCCGGGAAAGTGGCGGCGACCGAAGCGCGGTGACAGGCGGCACGAAAGTGCTCTCCGACCGAATCGTCGTTCGGGTGACACAGGATCCCGGCGAGTCCTTTCTCGACCGCATGATTGCCCTTGTCGAGGGCGCGCAGCGCCAAAAGACACCCAACGAGATCGCTCTAAGCATCCTCCTCTCGGGACTCACGATCATCTTCCTTTTCGCTACGGCGACCCTTCTGCCCTTTGCTTCCTACGCGGCGGGAGACATCGGGCATGTGCCTTCGATTACCGTCCTGGTCGCACTCCTTGTCTGCCTCATTCCGACGACTATCGGCGGACTTTTGAGCGCCATCGGCATCGCGGGAATGGACCGTGTGATGCAGCACAACGTGCTCGCGATGAGCGGTAAAGCGGTCGAGGCGGCAGGCGATGTCAACACGCTCCTGCTGGACAAGACCGGCACGATCACTCTGGGCAACCGACAAGCCACCGCTTTTCACCAAGCGCCGGGGGTTACGGAACAGGACTTAGCCGACGCAGCGCAGCTCTCGTCCCTCGCCGACGAGACGCCAGAGGGACGCAGCATCGTGATCCTTGCCAAGGAGCGCTACAGCATGCGGGCGCGGGAGATTCACGAGCTGAAAGATGCCAAGTTCGTCGAGTTCAGCGCTCAGACCAGGATGAGCGGCATCGACCACGATGGCCGCGTCGTCCGCAAGGGCGCCACAGATTCAGTGAAGCGCTTCGTTGAGGATCAAGGCGGCAAATTCCCCGCCGAGGTCCAGACAATCGTAGAGAGAATCTCGCGGGAGGGCGGCACGCCGCTTGTCGTAGCGGAAGGGGCGAAGGTGCTCGGCGTGATCCAGCTCAAGGACATCGTCAAGGGCGGCATGAAGCATCGCTTTGCCCAGCTTCGCGAGATGGGCATTAAGACCGTGATGATCACGGGCGACAACCCTCTGACTGCCGCGAGCATTGCCGCCGAAGCGGGCGTCGACGACTTCCTCGCAGAAGCCACCCCCGAGATGAAGCTGGCCTACATCCGAAAGGAGCAGCAGGGCGGGCGTCTGGTTGCCATGACAGGAGATGGCACTAACGACGCCCCTGCGCTCGCCCAGGCCGACGTCGGCGTCGCGATGAACTCCGGCACCCAAGCCGCGAAAGAAGCCGGCAATATGGTCGATCTCGATTCGAACCCGACCAAGCTCATCGAGGTCGTCGAGATTGGCAAGCAGATGCTGATGACGCGCGGCTCGCTGACCACGTTCAGCATAGCGAACGACGTTGCGAAGTACTTCGCGATCATCCCCGCGATGTTCTTCATCACCTACCCCGAACTGCGCAAGCTCAACTTCATCGGCCTCACGAACCCCCAGTCCGCGATCCTTGCCGCGGTCATCTTTAACGCGCTGATCATCATCGCGCTTATCCCGTTGGCCCTCAAAGGCGTCGGCTATCGGCCGATGAACGCCCGTTCGATCCTGCGGCGGAACCTGCTGATCTACGGCGTGGGCGGCATCCTCATCCCGTTCCCGGCAATTTGGCTCATCGACCGCCTGCTCGTCCTCCTCCATCTGGCCTAAACCATGTCCATTCCAAATACCAATCTCGACACTCCAAAGATCTGGCGGCCCGCGATCATGCTGACCCTATTCTTCATCGTGGCCATGGGCGTCGTCTTTCCCGCCCTGATCTGGGCAATCTCCCAGGCGGTGTTCCCTTATCAGGCGAATGGCAGCTTGATCAAGAATGCGAAGGGCGATGTCATCGGGTCGGAGCTGATCGGTCAGAATTTCGCTAAGCCCGAGTACTTCCACCCCCGCCCATCCGCGGCGGGCGGCGGATACGACGGCGCGAACTCGAGCGGCACGAACCTCGGCCCGACTAGCGACAAGCTGATCAACGGCATCCACGATCCGAAAAATCCGAGCGGCGACTTCGACGGCATTCAGGATCTCGCGAAGAAATACCGAGAAGAGAATGGCCTATCACAGGACGCCCAAATTCCCGCCGACGCAGTCACTCGCTCCGCAAGCGGCCTCGACCCAGACATCAGTGTTGGAAATGCTTTGTTGCAAGTGTCCCGCATCGCGGCCACTCGCCACATGGACCTTATCGAGGTGCAGTCACTCATCAAGGAAGTCAGCTCGAGTCCCCTTGTGTCCATTTATGGAGAGCGGAGAGTTAATGTCTTCCGCCTTAATCTCGCGCTGGACCAATCTGGCCCTCAACGTGCGGGAGGAGCACTTCGCCGACAAGGCTTTGGCAAGGATGGTCACCTTCCTTAGGGATTTGCTCGAGACCGACACTTCGATCGAAGAAGGCTGTCGCTGGGACCACCAAGGAAGAAAGCCACCAATGGTTACACGATGCCACCAGGGTGCATCTTAGGACCGCGGCAGGCAATAAAGGCTCGTTGAAGGGATCGCAGAAGGGCATGGTGCTTCCCCCTCGAAGTCTTGCGTGGATGAAATGGTGTTGCAATTCGATCCGACACCGCGCAATCCCTGCAAAGCCCCTTCCGAGCCATCCAGGTGTAACTATGTGTCCGGAACAAACTGGAACCCATGGGTCATGGACAACGAAAAAGATGGTGGGCGGTACAGGACTTGAACCTGTGACCCCTACAGTGTCATTGTAGTGCTCTACCACTGAGCTAACCGCCCTCGGGGGTTGTATTTTCCCTTAGTCGCGGGTTCAATGTCAACCGCGTAGCGAGGCGATCCAGGTCTTGATCGCGATGACACTTGCCGGATTGTATTCGGCGCCGGGTTTGCCGAAGCGGGCGAAGCTGTCCTTCATCGACGTGCATTTTGGAAACGGTGCCATACGTGATGAGCCCCCGAACTGGAATTTCGGAGCAGACGACGGGAGCATGGCACCCGCCCATGCTGTGGCCGAAGACAAAGACGTTGCCCCGATCCACGAAATCGTATTTGTCCAACGATTTTAGGGCTTGACGATAGATGTCGACTTCTTCATCGAATCCGACCAGATTCGCGGGACCTCCCTCGCTGTCGCCCACGCCAGGTTTCTCAACACGGACGGTGACGTAGCCATCGTCGGCAAAAGCCTTCAGCGCCCGAGCGAGATAGTTGGAAGAAGCGAGAGGGAAGTCGACGGTGCTCGTATTGATTCCCTGAATCCAGAATAGAACCGGATGCTTGCCCGAAGTCTTCGGACGGGTTACGAATGTGCGGATGCGGTGCCCGTTACTGACCACCTCGTCGTAGTGAGTCTCGTAGGTATCGGTCTCCTCTTGGAGCTTCTGCCTGAAGGAAACCTCTATCTGCTAGAGATGCCGCTGCGGTTGACG
>JBBSFL010000026.1:0-18080 GCA_038238735.1 Fimbriimonadales bacterium
AACTCTTCGCTGTGGAGGTCGACCCCGACACTGGCCATGAGCTCGGTCGGCGAGAGAGAACCGCCTTTTCGTAGCATCTCCGTGTATTTCGGCGCAAAGGTTGGGCCCTCGGCTTTGGCCATCTGGTACAGCGACAGCACCAGCAGCTCGCCAAACGAGTAGGCGTAGACGTAGAACGGCGCGAAGATGAAGTGGCCCACGTAGCTCCACCAATCCTTGTGCTGGTCGCCGAGCTTTAGTGAGGAACCGAACATCGCCTGCAGCTCCTCTTGCCAAATATCGCCAAACTTGTCAGCGGGGAGTTCGCCGTCGGCCCGGCGAGTTTGGTGGCAGCGCCGCTCGAACTGGTACATGGCCGCTTGGCGGAAGACGGTCGAGAAAATGCCCTCGATCTTTTCCGCGTAGAGGGCGAGCTTCTCTTGGTCCGAGGCGTGGGCGACTAATTTCTCGAAAACCAGCATCTCGCCAAAAGTGGAAGCCAACTCGGCCAGAGGCAGAGTGCCGTGGAAGTTGAAGAAGGTCTGCGCCCGACTGAGCGATGCGTGAACTCCGTGTCCCAGCTCGTGAGCCAAGGTCATCACGTCGTCCATCTTGTTCATGTAGCTCTGGAAGATGACAGGGTGGGTGTCCGGGGTGTTGTAGCTGCAGAACGCCCCACCTCCCTTGCCCTTCCGCGGCTCGGCGTCGATCCAGCACCGGTCGAAGAACTCGCGTCCTCGGTTCTCCATGTCTTCGCTGAAGTTGCCGAAGGCTTCAAGTACCAGCTTCTCGGCATCCTCCCACGAGACTTGCTCCTTCGACTCGAAGAGGGGTGCATAGCGATCGATGTGGGTGAGCTCGTGCAGACCGAGGATCTCTCGCTTGACCTTGTAGAATCGCTCGACCAGTTTGTAGTTTTCGCGGCATTGCCGAATGACGAGCTCGACCGTTGCCTTGTCCAGCTCGTTCGCCATGTGCCGCGACTCCTCTGGGTAGCCGTGCTTGCGCAGGCGGTCTTCCACCGATTTGTCTTGGAGCAGATTGTTGTAAGTGAACACGAGTACGCGCTTCATCTCTTGGATTCCCGCGGAGAGGGAATCAGCGGCGGCTTGGCGGACTTCTCGATTCGGGTCGCGTAGGAGGGCGACGACTCCGCTTTGCGTCAATTCCTCGTCGATGTCGGCCCCCGGGCGACGGAGCTTGTACGTCTGGTTGCTAGTGACTTCCTCGTGGAGCCGCTGCCAGGCGCGGACGCCGGTATTGGCGGTTTCTTCGAGGAGAATCTCTTCGGGCTCGGTCAAGCGGTGGGGGCTGAAGGTGCGAGCCACTTGAATGTAGTGGCGGTAATTTTCAAGCGCAGGGTCGTTCAGAATTCGGTCGATCGTTGACTGGGGAGCAGCTTGCAGCTCGAGTTCGAAGAACATGAGGAGCACGCTCACCTCGGAGCCCTTCTCCATCTGCTTCTGCATAAACGCCCCGATCTTCGGGTCGCTGGTGTCGCAGGCGAAGAGGAGGTGCGAGTAGTTTTGCGGCTTGCTCGCCTCTTGGATCAGCGCTTCGAGTTCTTTGAGCGCATCGGCGAGGGTCGACGGGGTGAGGTCGGGTGCTTCGATCTTGCCCCGGTACTTCTTGGCAAACTCCCTCGCCTTGTCCATCGCCATGGCCCACGTCTGCTCGATCCTTGGGTCGTCGAGACCGTTGAACAGGGCGGACAGGTCCCAACGGACGTTGGGCGGAGCGAGTTCGGCGGTTGCGGTCATGCCCTGAGTTTAGCCGCTAGCTAGGCTTGAGGTACGGAGAGCGGGTTCCGCAGGTGAAATCTGCGCGCCCGCTATGCGGGCTTACGATCACACTCGCGCGGCTGGCGAAAGCAAAGAGTCGCGGAGTAACAAGATGTTGCCCTCCGCCAATCCGCGAAGGTCTTCGAGCTTCTTGTCGAGAATCTTCTGATGCCTTTCTCGCGAGCGCTGAAAATCGATAAATTGATCGAAGAGCCGTTGGGCGGTCAATCCTTCCATGGGGGGCGCGGCGGCCAGGTCGAGCAGCTTCGCAAAGGCCGCTACCTTCGGATCGTAGCTGACCATGAAGGGCGGGATGCCGACGCTGGCCGCCAAGACGCCCGCGTGGAGGCGCATCGCGATAACGGCGTCCATTCGCGACAGCCGCTGCTGAAGCTGCATGGGCGTCTGGATTTTCCGCAGGTCAGGAATCTTGCCTCCCGATGACTTCGAAATTTCTTGAATCAGGGCGCCGTCCTCGTTCTTGTCCATCTCGATAAGAACGGGCATATAGTTCGCCGCGAACAGCTGCTTGCAAAGTTCGCTGAAGAGGAGAACGACATCTTTGCCCTTGCCGTGCGGCCGCACCGAAATGCCGACTGCTTTCATGTTGCCGACGTTGAACTTTGAGCCGTCTGGCCCTTCCGGCGGTTTTTGGAGGAGCATCGCGCAGTCTGCGGTGAGGCGGATCGGCTTCGTGACGCCGATCTCCTTCAGAAGGTTTCCGGAGGCGGGATCTCGCACACCGATGCCGTCGGCTTTGTTATAGGCGTCGGCCGTCCAGCGCTTGCCGAAGAAGCTCTTTAGGGGGCCAACACCCTGGCCGAGCAAATAGACCTTCTTGCCGCCAGCCTTCGCCATGTTGACCAACGCTTGGTAGTACTTGACGCTCTTCACGCTAGTCGCGTCTTGGAAGATGCTTCCGCCGGGGAACACGAGCGCGTCGCACCGTTGGATCGCCGTCTTCACCGCCGAGACGTCCTTGCGGGGAATCGAATTGAAGCCGTAATTGCGGTAGGTTTCTTCCGGCGAGCCGCTCAGAACAGTCACCTGGACGTCGGAATTTCCCAGCCCACTGATGAAGCCGAGAAGGATGGCATCGTCGCCCAGGTTGCCACTGCCGAAGTATCCGGCGAGAACGAGCTTGACGGGCACGCCTAGCCCGCCTCCTTGAGGTGAAGGCCGCGCTTGAGAAAGAACCAGAGCACTGAGCCTAGGATAACACCTGGCACCAAAGCGACGCCTGTTCTCAACAAACTCAGAAAGAAGGGCGTGTGCAAATGGCAGAAGGTATTGACCACATCGGTCTGCCCGATGGCCCCGATCGTGAGGAGCAGAGCGGCGAGCACCCCGTGCTTTTGGGTAACGGGTTGGGCGTCTTGAGCTGAGGCTTGTTGGTCTTGCGCACTGAATTTTGCTTTTGCCCGCCAAAGCATGAGTCCAATCCCTGCGAAGAGGAACGGGTGGCCGATAAGGAACGACTTTGTCCTCGGCCTTACGAACAGGAGCGTGTCCAGCACATTGCGCATCTTCAGCTCAAGATCGCTGACGCCGGCGGGGTTGTCATTGCCGGTCCTCGCGTTCATGAACATGAGGGCGGCCAGCATGCCCAGTGCGGCCAGGGCGGCGAGCCAAGTGACAGGGCTTCGCAGTGCCGACTTCATGTCCTCGAACCGGCAGAGGAAATAGGCGACGAGGATGAGGATCGGGGCGAAGACGGCGAGCTTGATCCCCTGGAACTCGCTCGCCTTGACGAAGTAATCGAGGCTGTTCAGAAGGCCGGCGACCGTGAATCCCCCCACGAGCGAGATGGCGGTCGTGAGCAGGAATTCGCCGAGGATGGCAAAGTAGCCGTCGCTATTCGATGCGCTTCGCGCATCCAGAACCAAGAAGGCCGCGAGCGGGAAGGTGATCGCGCTGCCGAGGGCGAAGAGGGTTAGGCCGATATGGGTCTTCGAGGCGAACGCGAGGGCCAGGAGCACGACCAGTCCGGCCATTCTCCAGCGCGGGTCGCGGACGAATGTCGAGCAAACCCAATAGGCGGTCGGGATCACGCTTAAGGCGAGCAGCAGTTTGACGACCCACGGGATGTTCGAGTCGGTGAACGGCTTAGGAGTGCCCAACGCCCCGCCGTCCTTGCGAATCTTCTCGTTAACGAGCTCGGCGAAGTGGGCGAAATCCGAGAGCGGCTTGTCCGAGGCGTAAGTCACGGGCCTCAGGAGGAGGATGCGCATGTTTCGCTCGCGGCTCGCCTTCGAGTAGCGATCTACCGCGTCTTCGAGGGGCATTTTATCAAGCTCAGCCGCCTGAGCGGAGTGGAGCCGAACGACGCTGCCGGGAATCTCTTTGACCAATTCCTCGTCGCCGCCTAACTTTGTGAACTCGGGCGAGGCGTAGAGCATTCCTCGGTCTTGCAGTGTCTTCTCCGTGACTTCGATCGCTTCACGGCGGCCAAGAACTTGATCGCCCGATGGAAGATACACGGTCGCGCCGAGTTCATTCACCCACTCGAGAGTCTTTCGGACGTACTCGCCGCTCACGCCCTGGGGATTGTTCGCCCGGCCGATGATGATCATCCCGGCAGTTCTAGCTTCCGCGGCTTGGTCAGGGTTTAGACCAACTGGGCATTGCCGAACCATCGCGAAGTGGGTTGTGGGCGGAAAGGCCAGTTCGACTGATTCATGGTCCCTGACATTGCTCTCGTCATAAGCGATGTCAACGTCGAGTTTCCCAAATCTGATTCCCAGGCCTCGTCGAATCCTCGTTGATAACTCTTGGAGGCGGGGTCTAACAGACACGGTCGAATCAAGCGTCGGATGGGCTACAAGCACCAGCCCGTGATCATTCAGCGAGGCTTTACCCTGACCGATTAAATCGCCAATCGTCTCCTCACTGAGGACGACAGCATTAACCCCCTGAGCTTTCAGGTCAGCCAGCGCCTCTGGCACTGGCTTGCCTTGGGAGGCCGCAAGAGACTCCACAGTTTCCATGTCGACCGCCATGCTCGTCGCCTTGTTGAGCGCTTCGACCTGCGTCCGCTTGTAGATGCAGTACCCGCTGACAAGCGCCGTCATGAGAATGCATGGCAGCAGCCAAGCGGGCAATCGCGGTGCGGGGAGGCGTGATGGGGCGGAGTTAGGGTTCATCTTCTTCAAATTCAGCTTCGCGGCCCTTCAGCACCGCCGCGCGGCCGCCCATGATGAGGACGGTGACCATGCCCGCGAGGAAGCCGCCGGCGTGGGCCCAGGTCGCGACTCCGTCTTGCGGAATAAATATCTGATACAGGAACCAGGCGCCGAGGACGATCCAGGCCCTCAACTCGAACGACAGGAAAGCCAAAACGGGAACGAGGATCTCGACCTTGCTGGCGGGAAATAGCAGGAAGTAGGCGCCCAAGACCCCGCCGATGGCGCCTGAGGCGCCAAGCGTGGGAATCGCGGACGTGGGGTCGATGTAGATATGGGTCGCCGCCGCGATCACCCCCCAGAACAAATAGTAAAGCGCGTAGCGGCCCGGGCCTACCGCGGCTTCCACGGAGCTGCCAAAGACAAGCAGGAAGATCATGTTGCCGACGATGTGCAGCAGATTCCCGTGCAGAAACATCGCGGTAAAGATCGTGGCGATCGGGAAGTGGTCGTACCCCCGGTGGAGGGCATCGACGACCTCCTTGGGCCGCATCACGAGGTCGGCGAAAACGACGTTTCCGCCGAACAGATGGCCCTGCCGATCCCAAAGGAAAATAATCGCGTTCAGCGCCACGAGCGTCCACGTGACGACGGGCACCGTGCGCCGGACGCGATTATCGCCGATCGGGATCATCCGGGCGGGATTGTACCGGTGGTCTTCGGAGACGATGGAATTGATTCGGTGATGGAATCGATTCGGTGATGGAACTGATGGAAATGACTCGAGCGCCGATTCATCTCCATTACATCAATAATTCAACTCCGTCACTTCCATCATCCAGTCAATCCATCAGATAGCCGAGACGCCTCTGACCTCCGAGAGTGAATAAACCTTCTCTTGCTCCATCCGCTCAACCAGACCCTGAAGCGCCCTCCCAGCGGCGGAGGGGCCGTTGTAGACGAACCCGGTGTACATCTGGCAGAGGTGGGCGCCGGCGGCGATCCGATCGAAGAGGTCGTTGCCGTCGAAGATGCCTCCCACTCCGATCAGGATCATATCATTCGGCACGTTTCGGTAAAGGTAGCCAAGAACTTCTTGGGCTCGGTCTTTCAACGGGCGGCCAGAAAGGCCTCCTTCCGGGCTCCCCTTTGGCTTTGCGATCGTCGTGTTCGTTGCGACGAAGCCCGCGAAATTGGCTCGTAGAGTTACCTCTACGATGTCATCGATCTCTGGCCAGCTTAGGTCCGGCGCGATCTTGACGAGCATCGGTCTGGTCGCATCGACCTCGCGGAGGGCGAGGAAGATCTCCCAAAGGCGCTCTTTCCCTTGCAGGTCGCGCAGCCCCGGAGTGTTGGGCGAAGAGACGTTGACGACGAAGTAGTTGCCTTGCCGACAGAGTCGGCGGAAGCAGTTAGCGTAGTCGCTCGCCGCCTGACTCAGCGGCACATCTTTGTTCTTGCCGATGTTGATCCCGACGGGGATCTCGGGTCTGGCTTCGGCGAGGCGCTTGGAGAGCGCCTGGGCGCCCTCGTTGTTGAAGCCGAGACGGTTGATCAGCGCTTGTTGCTCCCGGAGGCGAAACATGCGCGGCTTGTCGTTGCCGGGCTGTGGCCCAAGGGTCACCGTGCCAGTTTCGACGAAGCCAAATCGCATCTTTCGCCAATGGTCTAGGGCGATCCCGTTCTTGTCGAAACCGGCGGCGAGGCCGAGCGGATTGGCGAACTCCGTGCCGAAGAGCGTTTGGGTGAGGCGCTTCGACTCAATCGGTTTCGCCCTAACCCATCCTCGGGCGATGATCTTAAGCGCGATCTCGTGGGCTCGCTCGGGATCCATTCGGAAGGCTAGTGGGCGGAGGATCGACTCGTATAGCCCCATCGCCCCGATTATGGGATTACAATGGCGTTCGATGATAGCGCCCCTTCTTTTCCTCCTCACCGCCACGCCTCGCGCAGAGATTCAGCGCGCCTACGACGCCTGGGGAGCCGCGTATGTGGCGAAGGACCTGGCCGGTTTGGACGCCTTGATCTCGCCGGACTTCGTGGCAATCTCCCCGAACGGGCATAAGCGGGACCGGGTCGATTTTCTCGGCGCGATTATGAAGAACTACGCGTCGACATCGGGTCCGAAACTAACCAAGTTCGTCGTGACGATCGACAAGCTGGAGAAGGCGGGGTCAGGCTATATGGCCACGATCACCGAGCGCTGGACCTTCGGGGACAAGGTGCTTGGGCAGGTCACGGCCGACGGGTGGGCGAAGAACGAGCGCGGGTGGCAGGTGACATCGACTCGTTTCATCCGGCGATTGGGCGCAAAGAAGTAGCTCCCGGTCTCCGCAAAGCTAGTTAGTCCAGCGAAGCTTGGCTCCCACTTCATTGGGGCGCGTCTCGGTGCTTGGACGAGTTCGGGTGCCATTCCGTCACCGCCGATCACACGTCGCCGCGAGCGATCAGGGCTACTGTGATGTCGTCACCGCTTCCCTTCCGGGTCGTTTCGGTTAGCCATTCCGGAAGCGTCGCCTGGACCTTGTCCCAGTTGCCTTCGATCGTCATCTCCCAGATGTCCGAGGCCACTTGGTGGAAGCTTGGAGCGTCGGGGAAGGAATTCGAGTATCCGTCGGTGGACAGCATGATCATCGCGGGAAGGACCTCCGGGCGGTTCCAGAAGCCGACTCGGGCTCGCTTAATGGCGTCCGGACTGACGAGCGACGTGGTCTCGCCACCGAGCATGTCCGCCTCGGCCGTGAAGACGGGAATGGCCTCGCCCGTATCGGAGACGAGCAGGATGTCCCCGTCGCCAAGCTGGGCGAACAGAATCTCGTCCCGAACCACGGCCGTGACGAGTAGGGTGGAGCCGTAGGCGATCTGAGGGGCCATTCGGCGCTCTAGGTCTTGGTTGGTTTCCTTAGCCCAGATCGAGGCCTCCGCTTGAGTGGCTAGATTTTCCTTGCGATGCTCTTCGACCGCGGCCTGCCAGCCCCCGACGATCGAGGAGGCCAACGTTTCAGCGATTTGGTTCTTAGTGTGCTGGGACTTTAAGCCGTCAGGCGGCAGGGTTTGAAGGATCCCCTCCACCATTTGGAGGGCGACGTCGACCGCGATACGCGCGCCGATTTCGCTTCGGAAATATTTCGTGCCGCCGTGCCCATCCGCCACCGCGCAAGCCACCGTCGCGCCCTCCCCGGAAGGGGGATAGAGGGCATAGGCATCCTGATTCGGCGCACCGGAGCGCTCATGCGACGCGCCCCGAATGGACTGGCCGATGAGCCGCCAGCGTGGCGGGGCGGGGCGGCGTCTTAGCATCGTTTACCAGACGTCGTCGCCCGGGTTTCCCGTATACACCGGCGGCGTGGGAATGACCGGTGCGGCGTACACAGGCTCGGGGGCGGGGGCAGGTGCGGCTGCCGGAGCGGGCGCGGCCATGGGTGGCGCGGAGGCCATCGGCGGGGCGCTTGCTGCCATCGGAGGCGCACTCGCCGCCATCGGAGGGGCCGTCGGCTCGGCCTGGACCGGAGTGGAGGCCGCCTTCAAAACCGCAGTCGAAGCCCACTTGATGTGCCGAACGAGGGCCTCGGGGTTATTTGCCTGCAGTGGCTTCATCGTGGGATTACCGATGAATTTCTGAAGCGTATCGTGGTCGGCATCGGCGCCGAGGGCGATCGCGACGCGAACCGATTTCTGCCCCCACGGCTCCTTCATCAGGGCAGCAAGGCCGGCGTCGAACTCATCCGTCGGCTGGCCGTCGGACAGCAAGACGAGCACCGGAGGTAAGGCACGCTCGCTCATGGGAGGCATCCGAAGCTGGTCGGCCACCATAAATAGGGCATTGCCCAGATCGGTCACGCCGTCCGCCTTCACGTCTTCCCATTGGAATTCGGAGACCGGCGTCGGTTTGCCGATATTCCACATCGCACCGCTGGAGAAGCAGATCGACCGCACTAGCACTTGGGCGTTGGGATTATCCTCCGCAACCTGCTGCATGTGCGGCACAGCTTCCCGGATCGCGTTGTTCAGCGCCTGGATCTTTCCGTCGTAGGACATCGACCCCGAAGTGTCGACCATCCAAATGAAGTGGAGTGGGCGCGTGGAAAGCGCTCCGCCGGGTGTTTTCATCAGCATCGTGTGTTGTTCCTCAAACTTGTATTTCGCCCTTCACGTTTCCGAAATCGATTGTGGTCCCTGCCGCCATGCTGACGCTGCGCATCGGCTCGACGATCTTCTCCGTCCCACCCACGGTCGCTTTCCAGTCATCTCCCGTCAGATTCTTCAGCCCCCAAAGGCTTGGATTGCTGGGATGCTGGGCAACTTCCGCAGCGGGCTTTGAGAAATCATACAACCGGAGAGGGTCCAGATGATGCGGAAACAACTTCGTATCGCTATTCAGCATGACTAAGGACTTACCGATCTTGAGCCGCGGGGGCAGTTGGATCGCCTCGCCAGAAGCCCAATCGACGATCGGGCCGGGGTTGTCGGGCTCGTAAAAGTTCTCCGCGCCGGTCGGTCCGTACACGATCTGGTCGCGCAAGCGGATCATCGCGCTCTTCCACTCGCTCTCCCTCACTCGACTGTACGGCTTTGCGATGCCCTTTGTGAACGCCTGGATGAATCGGTCCTTCAGGAACTTGGGATACAGCGGCCAGAAGGCCAGCGCGTTCTGGTGGTAATCGGGGCTCGGGCGATTCGTCTCGTCGGCGGGGTCGAACATGAAGACCGCGTCGGTTCCGTACAGCTTGACCTTTGCGCCGTAATCGAGGCAGTCGATCGCCGCCTCGAGTTGACCCTCCAGCGGGTGGCTGATGAGGAACATGTAGAAGAGCAGCACGGCCAGTGACCACAGGTCGGTCTGGGTGCTCGGCGCAGCGCCGTCGGACATGATCTCCGGCGCCATGAAGCCGATCGTGCCCTGCACGCCCTTCATCTTGCCGTCGTCGACGGAGACGTTATCGTTGTCGCAGATCAAAATCTCGCCAGTCTGGGGATCGAAAAAGACGTTACCGAACGAGATATCGCGGTAACACAAGCCAGAAGCGTGAAGCTTCAGATAGCTGTCGGCAAGTCCGAAGCCGGCGGTCGCGAGAGATCGGAAGCTGGGATCGATTTTCCGCTTCATCAGATCGACGATGCCCTTGAACCTAGGCTCCCGCAGCCGCATCAAATAGCCGAATGTCTTGGGTTGTTGTGGAGAGTGGCAGAGCGCCATCGGCCAGAGAAATCGGTCGTCGGGCGCGCCCTTTCGGATAAGGAGATCGAGCGCTTCGCGTTGGGCGAGAGTCGCAGATTCGGGGAAATACCACTTCAGGGCAAACGCTTCGCGTCCGACGATCGCGCGATAAACCTCGCCCTGCCCGCCCGTCCCCAGCAGGCCCTCGACACGACAAGAACCGCCGGTGCCAATGCGCACCTGCTGTCCCGGTTCAAGAGTCGCTCCCGCCATGCCACAGGGAGTATAACCGTCGCCTGGTTTGGAGTGGTGCTTTAGCCCGTAGCATGGCTTTGCAAGCCATGATGTTCGCGGTATTGCGTCCGCGTTCTGGAAGGGAGCAGGGGTTAAAAACCCCCGACACCACGGGTTGGAGACCCGTGCCACGTGGCGAGGGTTTCAAATTTGAAGCCCCTACGTTTGAGCTTCGCGATGATGTCCGGAAGGACGGCAAGAGTGTCGGTGACTCCGGCGTGGAGTTGGATGACGCTATTCGCCCTTGCTTGCAGCAGAATACGGCGGGTCAACTCTTGTGGGCCGGGCCTGGAAAAATCGTAGGGATCGACGATCTGCAGGTCCAGTGGATGCCCTTGCAGATCGCAGATTTTCTCCGAGCCTGGTGATCTGTACAACTCGGGCTTGGCCCCAAGGCTCTCGAGGAGGGTTTCACACTTGGAGAGTTCCGGGTTCTTCGCGTCGTGCGTCCACGCATGAATCTGGAGGCTTTGCCCTTCCTGGGCGGCTCGCTTGGTAATTCGCGGCAAACGCTGGGCGTTGACTCCGATGCAGAAAAATGTCGCCTTGACATCGTCCTTTCGCAATTCGTCGAGCAACTCGTCGGAAAGGTTGGTCGATGGGAAATCGTCGAATGTGAGATAGATCGTGCCGCCATCGGCGGAGGGCTGGACGGCTCGGCGGATGGCATGGGTCAGGTCCTGCGACCGCACTGTCCCGTAGCTCGCCCAGACGATTTTCCCCCTAGGGTCGGTGACCAGTGTGTATGGAACGCGGTCGATGCCGATGCCTCGCGACCACTGGCCTCCAGGATCTCCGAGCATCGTGCCAATCGAGGCGTTCTTGCCCCGATCCGTCCAGCGCCCGTCGACGCTGATGGTCAAAAAGTCGACCGGCAACCCCTGCGCCGCCTTCCTGGCTTGGTCGACTCGTGGAAGCTGATCCTTCCAGGTGTCGCACCAAAAAGCACTGAAGGACAACACCGTCGCCCTGCCCACATGCCATCGAAAGGGTTGGCTCTGAAGAGTGGACAGGCTAAACGGCGCTAGAACGTCGCCCGCTACCGGCGCGGCTTTGACCTGAAGCGCAAGGAGTAAAGCGGCGATCATCTCCGATGTTCTACCGGCGGGACGCCCCCAGCTATCGGCTTGGTCGGCGGCGGTCCTTCTACCACTTGGATTCGCAAGGGCTGCGTTCGACCGTGCATCGCCGGGCGGCGGAGATATTCCGCGGTGGCAGGCAGAGCAGTGAGCATCCCTTCGGCCTCCGCCCGGATGAAGTACCGGAACGTCTGCGGCGAGCCGGAGTTCGTGAGGAAGTGGATCACCGCGCCGTCGCGGATTTCCTGGTAGCCCCAGTCGTTAGATTCTCCTTCGATGTACTCGAAGCCCGCCGGGAGTGGTTCGACGACCTTCACCGAATCGCGAATGTCGTCGCCCCAGGCAACGAGGGTGCATCGCACCGGCTCGCCCAGATTGACCGGACGGTCGAGCTCGACCCAGGTTCCGCCCGCGTTCTTCACTTCGAAGCGACGCAGCACCCGAACGCCCTCGACGCTCTCGGTCGTCGCGGGCCGGAATACCCGCGATTCCAGCGTGTACTGCGCCTCGCCCACGCCGGTTCGCGTGATCTGAATGTCGTTAGGCCCGGTCCGGAGAAGCTCTCGAGGCACGAGAGCGGTGGCTGCCTGCGCGAACTTGCTCGGCCATACCGCCACCGGTTGCCCGTTGACGGTCACTCGAACTTCGCCGAGTTTGTCTCGGTCAGGCTGGTTGAGAAGGTCGCTCGGCGCTAGATACTGGGCGAGGGCGCGAACGACGGCGGCATCCTCGTCGAGCGAGCGCCATCCTTGCTCGGGTCCCGTGAGCCACATCGCGAGCCTACGCTGCTGATCCAAGTCCTTGTTCTGCATCGCGAGGACGAGAAGGGCTTGCGCGGTCGTCTCCGTATCGGACGCGCTCCAGCCAGTGCCTTCTCCGGCGGGCAGATAAGTTTCCGCAGGGCCGGTGCTCGCGAGCGCCATCACCTCATCGGTAATCGCGCCCGCGTTCTTGGCATCGCCGAGAATCAGCAGCGCCTCCGCGAGCTTCAGCCGAGCATAAGGCGACATCGATTTGCCACGGGCAAGGACCTCTTCCACTTCGGCCTTCCCCCGCGGATCTCCCGTGGCGACGGTCGCGGCAGCGAGTTGGGCTCGGTGCTCCCAGAGGTTCGTGGCGTTGTAACGATTGATCGACGACTCCGCCGCCGCCTTCATCAGGTTGTCGAACACGCGAATCCCCGCCCTACGCGCGGACCCCAGGGCGGTTACGACACGGGCGGTCACGACCGGGTCGATCGGTCCCTTCTCCCACCAGCCCCAGCCCTCGTTGGTCTGAGTTCGCGACAGCAAAGCGAGGGACTCCTTGACCTGCTTTGCATCATTTTTCAAGTGAGTCGCGGCAGCTACATCGAGCTGATTCGCGGCGCCGAGGCTCCCGTAGCGAGGGTTTCGAAGCACCTCGTCGGCGGCTTCTTGCATCGCCGGGCGGAGGCCTGCTCTTACGTTGAGCGTCACAACGCTGGCGGGCTCGATTCGGTCGGCCGGCATCTCGAATTTCATCCCGGCCTCCTTTTGAATCGAACCGCCTGCGATCTGCCGCTCGGGGAGTCCGTTCGGCACGACGGGGACGGAAACTCGCAGGGCGTCGCCGAAGTCGGGATTCCGGTCGTCGGTCGCCGCGATGCGGCCCGTCAGGACGGCTTTGCCGGTCGCGGGCATGTCGTGCGCGTCGAGAACCCATTCGACCTTCGACTGGGTCTTGGCCGCTACCTGAATCGTCTGTTTGGCCGCGCCATCGAGAGCCACCCCTTCGGCGTCGAGGTTGACTTCAAACGTGTGGGCGGATTCGGAGCGGTTGTCGATTGTGGCGATGAGGGTCACGCGGTCGCCCTGCACGATCTGGCGTGGCGTGGCGAGTCGCAGCATGACCGGCCGGTTGGCCACGACGCTAGCGCGGCCCATGCCAACCGCCGTGTCCATCGTGACGCCCCGCGCGGTGGCCCGCCACGACGTGAGGTTGCCCGGCATCTCGAACGACACACTCGCATCGCCCGACGCATCGGTATTCACCACCGGATTCCAGTAGGCAGTGTCCTCAAATCTTTGGCGCAAGGGCGCGACCGCGTCGGACCGCTGGTAGGCACCGCCCGACAGCTCTTCGGGCGCGGACATGTGGGTGGTCACCTGGTTGCCGCGAGCGCCCCAGTAGAGGGAGAAGAGATCGGCGGTATTATCCGGACTCAGCGCGTAGATCGCTTCGTCGACCACCGACAGCACGACCTCCGCCGAGACCGGCTTGCCCGTCCCGTCCGCCGTGTGGATCGTATAGGTGGCGCGATCGCCTGGATGGTACGTCGTATGGTCGGGCGTCGCCGTTACCCTGAGAATCTTTGAGCGATCTGGGACCGGCAGGATCACGTTCGCGCCAACAATCTGGCCCTTGATCCACTGCGCGACCTCGACAAAGGCATTGGGCGAAAGGCGCGTCGAAGTCGGGATGGTCCATGTTTGGCTTCGGCGAGACCCGTCCACGACCTTGTAGTCCCACACATCGCCGCCCTCGAGGGTGATGAGGAGCGGATGTCCCGGATTGTTGGTGGTCACCAACGCCTTCGCCTCTGCGCCTGCCTCATAGACGCGGCGGTCAAGCATTATGCCCACCTTCGGCTGCTCCTTCTCCTTTGTCGGCTTCTCGAAGTTGCCCGAGACCCACAGTGAAAGTTCTGCCCGAGCCGTGCGGCCGGTGCCGTCGGGCGCTTGCCCGGAAATCTGAAGCTGCCCCTCCTCTTTCGCGGGCAGGTTCATCGTGTACCTGCCCGAGGTCGGGACCTTGACCGAGGTCGAAGTCAGAATCCGGTCCACGTACTCGCCCTTCTTTTGGTTCCAATCCTGCTTGTGGATTTCCAATACAGTGGTTCCGGCCACCGGTTTGCCTTCGAGATCGACGAGACGGATATCGACGGGAATCAGGCTGCCCAGGGACGCGTAAACGAGCCGAGTCGAGAGCGCCAGGCGCACCGCCGCGCCATAGACGGGGACGGAACCGCTGCCCTGAACCTGCCGGCGGGAGCTATCCGTCACCGTGCAGGAGAACGAATAGGTCGAGTCGCCCGCCTTCGGGTCGCTCTTGACGAGGATGACCGCCTGCCCCTTCTCGTCCGTATAGGCGACGTCCTCGGCCACGAAGGGGCTGGCGCTGTAGGTATCCCGCGGGTAAAGATTGCCGTCGCCCGAATAGAACCAGCGATCCTCATCGGAGCCGCCATAGAAGTAGAGCGGACTTCGCCTGATTTGGTATCGAACCTCGGCCTGGGGCACTGGCGCGCCGAAGTAGTACTGCGAGTCGACCACGAAAGTGAGGTCCTCACCTGCCAGATAGCGCCGCTGCTGAGCCTTCACGTCGACCTTGAACTCCGGCTTCCGATATTCGGCGACGGTGACCGTCTGGTAAGCGGTGTCCTTGCCGTTCGTCAGGATCAACGAATATGCACCCGTCATCCCTTCCTGGGGAATCTCGAACTGCCCGGCGACCGTTCCCATTGGGGTGCTCGTGATCTTGATCTCGTCGAGCGGATTGTCCTTCGCGTCGCGCAACTGCACGGTGCAAAGCTGGCCCGCCACGACCTTGTAGCCTTGCCCCAGCGTTCGCCTGAGGGTGGACTTGAACTGGATCGTCTGGCCCGGACGGTAGATCGGACGATCCGTCTGGAAGTGCGCGGTCAGCTTCCGGTCGGGGTCGGGCGCTCCGGTCGGTACTCCCGCCATATCCGCGCCGTGGCGCACCACGACCGTCTCCTCGCCCGGACGCAAGTCGACCTTGACCGCTCCATCCGAGCTCGTCTCGCTCCGGCTGATGGGATGGCCCTTCCGGTCGAAGAACGCGACCTGCGCACCCGGCACGACTCGCCCGGTGTGAAAGTCTGTAACCCAAACGAGCCCGTGGTGGGGCGAGCGCTTCACGATCACGGCCAGATCGGTCACGTTCACCACCGCCCAAGCCTCCGCCGTCGCCGCCTTGAAGGTCAGCAAATAGACGCCCGGCCGCATCGGCGGCAGGTTCGTCTGCCGGGAATAGTAGGTATCCGCCCGGTTCGGGTTCGGATGCTGGCCTTTACTCGCGACGGTGACGTCCCAGGTCTTGACTGCCGCGCCGCTCACTTGGGGACGCTTCTGCTCGGTCCCGAGCCCGCGAAGCCACTTCTCGCCGTCCACGGGAAGCGCCGTGACGTGCACCACCGGCGCGTTGCGCGTGTTGATGTTCAGCTGGATCTTGCTGCTCGGCGCGATGTCTTTGCCGACGCTCGCGTTCACTTCCTGCTTTGATACGGCCAATAAAAAAAGTGCAGATACGATCATCCTCTAAACCTCCGAGCAATCAGCCTCTCCAGCTTGACACTCGTCCCTTCCGCGATCCCGGCCTTCCGATACGCCCATTTGAGCCGCGTGGCCGGGTCCTTCCCCTCCCAAGGCAGCACAATCCCCTTCCGAGACCCGCAAGTCAGCACCAGGCCGTCGGCGGGAGCTAGATCCTCGACGCGAGCGAGAGGCTCGACACGGTCCACCAGTGTGACGGTGACCAAGAAGTTCTTGAGCTCGCTCTTTCGAAGGGTTCTATAGCGCGGATCGTGGGCGGTCGCTCCCCTCGCAGCAAGTCTGATCTCCTCTTCCAAAGTGCGCGCCCGACTTGTCAGGTCGCCGCGGCAGCCTCGGATGACTCCGCCAACCTCGATCGTAACGAACACCGGCCTCGCGGCTTCGCTTTTGTCCGGAAGCGACGAAGGCCGTCCCTCGACTTCAGCGACGATCGCCTGCCGAGCAATCGCGATCCATCGCTTCTCGTCCGTGACTTGCGCATGAGCCACCACAAAGGCCGCGACCCCAAGCGCCGCAACCCAACTTCCCCTTCGCATCAAGCAAGAGACGTGCGGCCCGCCTGTAGGTTATCGTGTTAAAGTTCACGCCTCGCAAGTGGTGCCTCCATCCTGCTCGCATCCCACCATCTGCAAGACGAGCTATGCCAAACTAGCTTAACCATGCCCGTCGTTGCCGTTCGTATCCCTCAAATAGGCGAAGGCCTCCAAGAGGCCCGCCTGGTCGCCATCCTTAAGCAGCCCGGAGATAAGGTCCGCCGGGACGAACCGATCTACCAGATGGAGACCGACAAGGCCGTCATGGATGTCGAGTCTCCCTACGAGGGAACCCTGACCGAGTGGCTGGCCCCCGTTGACACGATCCTCCCGATCGGCGGCGAAGTCGCTCGCATGGAGGTGTCTGACGGAGTCGAAGAAGTAGGCGGGGGCCACGGCGCGCCCAGCAATCAAGCTGCATCTTCAGCCCCGGAGCCAGCCGCCGCCGCGGGCGGGGCCAATCGCCTGATGGGCATTCCTCCACGGACTCGCGCCTACGCCAAAGAGAAAGGCCTCTCCGACGAGGTCCTCGCCTCGATTTCGCCCGCCGGTACGAAGTTGATGCCCGCGGACATCGACGCCCATCTCGCCAAAGGCAGAGCGACGCCCGCATCAACTGGGGCAGGTCACACGGACAATGCCGTTCCCTCGAAGCAGAGGGTGCTCAACAGCCGCATGGTTCGCGGGAATGCCGTAGTAGTGCCCGGCACTATCAGCGTCGCCGTCGCTTGGGATGGGATCGAAAACCTCCGATCCCGCGTCAAGGCCAAGGGCGGAGACTTCCAGCCGAGCGCCTTTACGATGCTCTCCTACTGCGTGGCCCAGGTTCTGAAGAACTATCCCGCGTTCCGCACGACGATTCCAAACGACGACACTTATCGAACTTACGCTCATGCGAATCTGGGAATCGCTGTTTCGCTTCCCGGTGACGAGCTGGTGATCGCGGTAGTCGAAGATAGTGACACGCTCGACTGGCGCGAGTTCGCCGCGAAGGCGCGCGAAAAGATCGACCTCGCGCGCGGCGGCAAGGATCAGGCAAACGAGTCGGTCACGATCTCGCTGACGAACATGCAGAACTACGGCCTCCGCGACGCGGTCCCCGTCGTCGTTCCCCCGTCGGTCGCGACGCTGTTCATCGGCGAGGTCTTCAACTCTCTCGACCAGTCCACCAGTGAGCTGAAGCTACGCCGGACGTGCAATTTGACGCTGACCTTCGATCACCGCGTGATCAACGGCGCGGGTGCGGCGAATTTCATGAAAGCGATCAAGGACATGATCGAGACGGTCAGCTCGCACATTCCTGTCGAGTAGCGGCGCATGGACCCGCTCGCGCTGCTTCAAGAATTGGTCTCGATCCCAGGGCCTCCGGGCCAAGAGGGCCCGGTCGCCGACGCAGTCGAGAGGCACGTCCGCGCGCTGGGACTAGAGTGCTCTCGGGACACGAAGGGCAGCGTTTATGTCCGCCTCGGGTCGTCGGATCGCCCCAAGATCGTCGTGACCGCCCATCTCGACGAAATCGCCATGGTCGTGCGACGAATCGGCGATGATGGCCGGATTGCAGTTGGCCCCCTGGGCGGACTCCTTCCTTGGAAGCTGGGGGAAGGGCCAGTGCAGATTTTGGCGCGCGAAACGCTCAGCGGAGTTCTTTCCTTCGGCTCGATCCACACCGATGACCCTGCTTCTACCGTTCGGAAAGCAGACAAGGAAGCCATCAAATGGGAATCTGTAACCGTTTTTACCGGACTCCCTTTGGCCCAGTTGAAAGCGGCCGGCGTTCGGCCGGGCACGCGAGTCGTCGTTCACCCGGACCGGCGCGCG